>CAYNYX010000104.1:0-4028 GCA_964401535.1 uncultured Muribaculaceae bacterium
TAAACATTTGCCATACCACCTTCACCAATGTTTCTTATTATTTCATAGCGATCATTGATCTTTTGACCCTTTATCATTGTTCACCATCCTTAACTAGAAATGATATTGAAATATTATCATTTCCACCCCTATTATTACATTTTATCACTAATTTTTTTAATCTATCTTCTAATGTTGATTTTTCATCTAATACTTTTTCGATTTGATTATCATTTAAAATATTAGTCAAACCATCACTACATAAAAATACTCCTTCAACATCTGTTTCCACATCAAAAATATCCATTTCAACAGTTGTTGCAGCACCTAAAGCTCTCATTAAAACATTTTTTCTTGGATGATCTTTTGCTTCTTCTTCAGTTAATTCGCCAGATCTAACAAGTAAATTTACTAAAGTATGATCCATTGTAATTTTATGTAATTTTTTATTTTTATAAACATATCCAGATGAATCCCCTATATTACCAAACAAAAGAAAATTATCCGTTTTTAAACCAATTACTAATGTTGTTCCCATTCCTAAACTTTCTGGATTTTCACTTGTATATTTATATATTAAAACATTTGCTTCACTTACAATATCTTTTAAGAATTTTATAGCATCTTCTTTATTACCAACACTACTAATACTATTAAATCTTTTAGCAATATTATTGATAGCTATAGATGAAGCTACTTCTCCATTACGATGTCCACCCATTCCATCAGCTACTGCTAAAATATATTCATTATTTGAATTTTTTAAAGCAATGACGCTATCTTCATTATGGTCTCTTACTTTACCAGGATCAGTTAAATAAGCAAATTCCATTATTTTTCCTCCTCATAATTAGATCTTAGTTGTCCACATGCTGCACTTACATTAGATCCAAATTCTTTTCTTACTGTTACATTTATATTGTTTTTCTTTAAAACATCATAAAAATTCATTATATTTTCTTTACTACTTTTTTTATATTCTATATGGCTAGTTTCATTATAAGGAATTAAATTAACATAACAATTTATTCCTTTTAATAGTTTACATAATTCTAAAGCCTCTTTTACACTATCGTTTACATTTTTTAACATTATATATTCAAATGTAACTCTTCTATTTGTTTTATTTATATATTCTTTTATTACATCTATCAATTCATCTATATTATATGCTTTATTAATATTCATCAATCTACTTCTTAATGAATTATTTGGAGCATGAAGAGAAATTGCTAAATTAACTTGTAAATCTAAAGACATAAATTCTTTTATTTTAGGTATTATTCCACATGTTGATATAGTTATATGTCTAGCACCTAAAGCTATTCCTTTAGGATGATTGATTATTTTAATAAAATCAATAACATTATCGTAATTATCAAAAGGTTCTCCTATTCCCATCATAACTAGATGAGATATTCTTAAATTTAAATCTTCTTCTACTTGTAATATTTGCGATACCATTTCATAAGTATTTAAATTTCTAACTTTTTTAAGTCTTCCACTTTCACAAAAAGAACAACCCATATTACATCCAACTTGACTAGAAACACATAAACTATTTCCATAATCATGCTTCATTAATACCGCTTCTATTTTATTATTATCTTCTAATTCAAATAAATACTTAATTACATCTTTACCTACTTGTTTTTTTAATATTTTTAATTTATTTATTTTATAATTATTTTTTAAATATTCTATTATATCTTTTTTTATATTTGTCATATCATCAAATGAATTTACTCTTTTTTGATATAACCATTCATAAACTTGAATTGCTTTAAACTTCTTTTCATTTATATTTAAAAATATATTTTCTAATTGTTCAATTGTTAGTCCATATATGTCCATATCTCCACCCTAATAAAATTATATCACATAAATAGATAAATGTTAATTTTTAATATATTTTATTATTAAAAATGTAAAGTTTAGTTATACAAAAAATGTTGAAACTTAACTCAACATTTTTCTTCTAAATAATTTTGTATTATTTCATTATTTCTTAATTTATTTAAAGCTTTAACTTTAACTTTATAAACTTCTTTTTCTTTAATATTAAATTCTTCACTTATTTCTTTTGTTGTTTTATTACTCATACCATTAGAATCAAAATATGAAAGCAATAATTTTCTTTCTAATGGAGTTAATGAATTTAAACATTTATAATAATCTTCCATAAAACAGTTATTTAAAATTTCCTCTTCTAATGGAATATTAGAATTATGAAATTTAGATTTATTTCTTTCTTGATTTAAATAACTATATATTTCTTCTCCACTTTCAAATAATAATTTAATATCTTTCTTTATTATTTCTATATCTTTTAATGTTAAACATCGTTCATATTTTTTCCTTTTCTTATATAATTCCATTTCTAAAGCGATTTTTTTATTATATTCAATTAAAGGAGCGTTTTTTTCTTTTAATATAGCATTTACATAATCTTTTCTTTCTTTTAAAACTTGTTTAATATATTCATCTTTATTATCATTATAATTTTTTATATAATCATTTATCATATCAATAAACTCTTGTTTATTCATAATTCTATTATATCTAGTATTATATTTATTAAATGTATCACTAAGAATATGTGTTTCATCGTTTTTATTATATGGTTCAATATAAGAATAATGTTCTGAAACTTTTTCATCATAATAAAAAATTACTTTTTCACAATTCATCCAATTTATCCATTTATCAGGTTGATTACACATTTCAATTGTATCCTCTAAATCTTCAATTATTTCATCAAATTTTAAAGCTATTGCATTTTTTTCTTCTTCCTTACTCTTTCGATCAAATTCATCAATGTCGAAAGGATCAAAATCATATTCATTTAAGTAGATACTATAAAAATTATGTAATCTTTTATATGATGGTTTATAACCTTTTCTAAAACGATATATCATTTTATTCATATTTTTTATTTCATCATTAAATATTTTTAATATTTCTTCATCTGATGGTTGAGAATTATTTTTAAATTTTAGTTCTTTTTCAAAATTTAAATACTTTTCTATCATATTCAATTTATATAAATATGTATTTACACAATAATCTATTTCACTAATTTTTGACAATTCTTTTGGTATATTTTTATGTAATATTAGTGCTCGAATAAAATATTTTTCATCATCAGTCATTAAAATTTTTATTTTACTATTTTTAAGAATTAGAAATATTTTTTTAAGAATAAAATGGTATTTTTCTTCGGTTTCCTTTCCTCTATAAGAAATCATTTTATCTTTTACTTTTCCTTGTAAGTGGCAAGTTTCATTATAATCTTTAATAGATCTTCTAAATCTTCTTAAAGTCCAGTTTTCTATAATTTCTTCTTGTAAAGTATGATATTCTTCGCCATTATCATCTATGTATTTATGAGCATCTATAAACATTTTTACATACCTCATATTCTTTTTTTCTTGTTCAAAAAAATCTTTTAATTTATATGTTTTCTTATTATTTTTTTTATCATCATAAACCAATTTTTTTAATTTATTTTCAATACATCTACTAGCATAAGTAGTGAATTTAGCATTATTATTTGGAATATAGTAATGAGCTGCACTCATTAACGATTCACAAGCTACTTGATAAAGATCATCATAAGGAATATTTTTTTCTCCTTTATAATAGTATAATTTTGCATAATACTTTGCTAAAGAAAGGGTGCCACAAACAATTTTATTTCTAGTTTCAATACTAGGAAATTTTCTATCTTTAGGGCTTATCCCATTACCAGCAAGATATAATTCATAATAATAATTTCGTCCATTTCTTTCTTTTTTTAAGTTTCTTATTTCTTCTTGCATTCTATATAATACTTTTAATTCGCTGTCATTTTTCATAAAGCCCCCATGAATTATTATTTATTATATAATAAAAAAAATCCTTTTTCAATAAAAAAGATGAATTATTCTTCATCTTCCAATATTATATTATTTTATTCAACTTTATCTATCTCTTCAATACTCATTCCTGTTACTTCACTAATTGTATTAATATCAATATTTTTTGCCAACATGTTTTTTACTATTTCA
>CAYNYX010000105.1:0-267 GCA_964401535.1 uncultured Muribaculaceae bacterium
CAGATGAAAAAACAAAGGGCGAAAGTGTAGAATTTACTACAACAACCCTAGAAGGAACAGTGTTGAAATTAGAGGATGGAACATGGTCAAAGACTCAAACATTCGCTACTTACAACGAAGCAGTTTCATATTTAGAGGGTTTATTTACAAATAAAGCATAAGGTGGATAAAAGTCCACCTTTAATATTTAGGAGGAATTATGAAAGATTATAAATTTGAATTTGAAATAGATAATGAAAAGTATGCATTAGTGTTTAACTTGAATGT
>CAYNYX010000105.1:277-3958 GCA_964401535.1 uncultured Muribaculaceae bacterium
TCTCATATAAAGTCGCAGCTGAACGTTTCTCCGATGTAATGGAAGCCATACAGAAACAATATGGCACAGTGCAAAAGTGGGGAAAACTGACTGATAATAAAGGTGGCAAAGAACCGAATGCTAAAGCCCTAATATTTGGCTTTACAGAAATGATTAATGAAGCCATTGAAATAGATAACGATGAAAAGGGCAATAATAAGCCGTTGTTGACACAAAAACAAGTGGGTAGGCTAATAACACGAGTTGGAGTCCAAGAAACAGCCAAGAGGCTAAATAAGGCGATTACAGAGAGTGTAAAAGATGACCACCCAAAAAACATATAGTCCACGAGGAAGATGAACCAATTGATTTCTCGTGGATTTTATTTACAGGAATAAATTTGTTAGGTCTTACTTCAAAAGAAGTAGGTAGATTAACCTACAGAAAATTTAGAAACCTTTATTATCACTACCAAAGATTCTACGATTTCAAATTAAGAAAGATCAGTTATGAAAAATTAGAAGAAATGGTAATGGAAGAAGAGGAATGGTTATAAGAAGGAGGGATGTATATGGCTGGATCGTTTGGAGGCACAGTAAAATTAACAGGAGAAAGTGAATACACTAAAGCCTTAAAAACAATTACGAGTAATCTGACAGTTATGGCTAGTGAAATGAAAGTCGTATCGAGTCAATTTGATAAGAATGATAAATCAGTTCAAGCCATAACTTCTCGAAACAATGTCCTTAATAAAGAAATAGAAGAAGGAAATAAAAAAATAACAACATACCAAAAAGCATTAGAAGATTTTAATAAACAGCAAGATAAAAATGCTGTAGCTATGATGGATATGATGTTGAATCTAGAAAAAGAAAATAAGAAGTTAGAAGAATTAAAAAACAATACTTCCTCAACTTCAAAAGAAATAAAGGAACAAGAAAGAGTGGTCAGCGAATTATCAACAGAGTTAGCAAAAGCTGAATCACAATATGAAAAAAATAAGCTAACAATAAATAAATACCAGAAGGAATTAAACCTAGCTCAAGCAGAAGTTAATAGTTTGACTAACGAATTAAACAATAATAAAAAAGAGCTAGAGGATAACAGAAACTCATATCAAAAATTAAGTGATGAAATAGAAGAACAGAAGACAAAATTATCCACATTAAGAGATAAATATGCATCGGTTGTTTTAGAACAGGGAAAAAATTCAACAGAAGCAAGAAACCTAAAAGCAGAAATTAAAAATTTAAGTGAGAATATCAAAGAAAATGAAACCAGAATGTCAAAAGCCACAAAGGAAATAGAAGAATTTACTGAATCGGAAAAAGAAGCTGGAACACAAACTTTGAAACTTGGAGATTTAATCAAAGCTAACCTAACGAGCGAAGCAATAATCGCAGGAGTAAAAGGATTAGCAAGTGCAATGGGAGCTGTAGCCAAAGGAATAGTTGACCTGGGAAAACAAGCTATACAGAGTTATGCAGAATATGAGCAATTAGTAGGTGGTGTAGAAACCTTATTCGGAGATAGTGCCGGAGCAGTTTCAGAATATGCCAACAATGCATACAAAACTGCAGGATTAAGTGCCAACGAATACATGTCCACAGTTACAGGCTTTTCAGCAAGTTTGTTAAAGAGTCTTGATAATGATACAGCCAAGTCAGCAAAGATAGCTGATATGGCAATAACAGACATGGCAGATAATGCAAATAAAATGGGAAGTGATATTGAAACCCTAAAAACTGCATATGCTGGATTCGCAAAGCAACAGTATGGACTTTTAGATAATTTAAAATTGGGATATGGAGGCTCGAAGAGCGAAATGGAAAGACTTCTAGCAGATGCCCAAAAGATAAGTGGAATAAAGTATGATATCAGCAATTTAAGTGATGTTTATGAAGCCATTCATGTCATCCAAACCGAAATGAAAATATCAGGACTTTCATATGAGGAAGCGATGGCTAAAGTTGCTAGTGGAGAAATGACACTTGAAGAGGCTACAGAGGCAATGGGAACAACAGCTAAAGAAGCTTCACAAACAATAAGTGGATCCGTTAGTGCAATGAAGTCAGCCTGGTCAAATTTAATCACAGGAGTAGCTGATGAAAATGCTAACTTTGAAGGATTAATAACAAATTTCGTTGATAGTGTCATGATAATGGCTGAAAACATAATTCCAAGAATAAGTATAGCCTTAGATGGAATCATAGAATTAGTTTTAGGACTTGCAGATACACTTCTACCGGAAATATTAAACATAGGAGTGGAATTAATTCAGAAATTAATTACAGGAATAACAGGAAACATTGGAAGTTTAATGTCCGGATTGAATCAGGTTATAAATACGATTCTGAATGCATTAACAACAATGCTTCCACAAATAATATCAGCAGGAATTCAGATAATAGTGTCTTTGATTCAGGGAATAGCCACATCACTGCCAACATTAATTCCACAAATAATAGAATGTGTGATTTTGATGGCTACAACATTGCTAGATAACATCGGATTAATTATAGATGCAGGAATTCAATTGATAATAGGACTGGCAGAAGGATTAATGAATGCACTCCCAGACCTGATAGATAAAATTCCAGTAATAATAGATAAATTAATTCAGGCAATAGTTGATAACCTACCAAAGATAATAGCGATGGGAGTAGAATTAACAATTAAATTAGCTGTAGGGCTTGTAAAAGCAATTCCAAATTTAATAAAAGCGATACCTCAAATCATAACATCGCTAGTAAAAGGAATAGCAGAATATTACAGCAACATGATAGCAAAAGGAAAAGAGCTTCTTGGAAAAATAAAAGATGGATTAGTAGAAGGAATAAAGAAAATTCCAGAAGTAGGTAAAAATTTAGTTGAAGGATTATGGAATGGAATAAATAATGCCAAAGATTGGGTTATTAAAAAGATTAAAGGATTTGGAGATTCAATACTAAAAGGAATTAAATCATTCTTTGGAATAAATTCTCCATCAAAATTATTTGAAGACCAAATAGGTAAAAATTTAGCATTAGGTATCGGAGAAGGATTCACAGATGAAATGGATCATGTAGCTTCTGATATAGAAAATGCAATACCGACAGACTTTGATTTAGGATTAAATACAAGTATAAATCCAACAGGGAACTTGGAATCGACATTCAGCAAAGAAGTGTTAGTAGAAGCATTTCAGGAAGCATTGTCAGGAATGACATTCAAAGCATTTGATGAAACCTTTGGAGAATTAGTAGTAGAAAATGTAGAAAAGGTGGTGTATTCATAATGACATACATAGAATGGAAGGGAAAAAGAAGCAATACCATACCAGGATTAATAATATGCGAACTGCCACCAATCACAAAACCGAAAATGAGAACTTCAATAACAAAAATTGATGGTAGAGATGGCGACATAATAGAGGAATTAGGATATGAAAGTTATACCAAAAATGTCAAAATAGGATTAACCAAGAATTATGATGTTGATTCAATAGCTAAATATTTTACAGGAGAAGGAACTTTGATTATTTCAGATGAACCGAACCGAGTATACAACAGCAAAATAATAGATAAAGTGGATTATGAAAAATTGCTTCGTTTTAAAACAGCAACAGTAAAGTTTCACACTCAACCATTTAAATATTTGAAGGATGAACCATCAAAGAAATTGATAATTAGTTCAGAAACATCATTAATAGTGAAAAATCAG
>CAYNYX010000106.1:0-3862 GCA_964401535.1 uncultured Muribaculaceae bacterium
CATTTGCCATATATTAAAAGTTTCAATGAATATAAGCAAATAGTTTTTTAAATCCAATTTTTTTAACATATTCTTACTCCTTTTTTCAATATCCCACTAAAGTGGGATTGTTTTTTTTCGACATATTTCATAATATAATGGTGTCTTTACATATATTTTATCACAAAATCATAGATTTTTGGTAATTGTTTTGAAGTAGAGATTCACAATATTTTTATGTGATTTTATATGAATCACAAATCAGGCAACATTTTTTTAATAAGGAGGTGAGAAAATGGAAAATAATTCAAAAGATTTTAAAGAAAAAACAAAGGATTTATTAAATAATGTTAAAGATGAAAGTAAATCATTTGATAAAAAAGATATTGATTCTGGCAAAGGAATGGCAATATTATCTTACATTATTCCACCAATTCCATACTTTGTAGAAAAAAATAATAAATATGTAAGATATCACGCAGTACAAGGTATGAATTTACTTTTAGTAGCAATAGCTTATGGTATTTTAAGATGGTTATTATCAACTATTTATGTATCTGCTCATTGTGGTGGTGGGCTTGCTGGAAAATGGTGTAGAGAACTTATCGGTGGATGGTATTTACCATGGTATTTAAATATACCTGTAATTATTATAGGTATAGGTATTACAATTTTATGTATAATTGGTATTATGAATAGTTGTAATGGTAAAGCTAAAGAATTACCTATTGTAAATAAAGTTAAAATATTTAAAAAATAAGGAGAGACTATGAAGAAAAAAATAATAATCAGTTTACTAACATTAGTTATGTGTTTTATGTTAACTGGTTGTGGCGAGAGCAAAACAGAAGGTCTAGATGATATATTAGGAGGATTGGATGATTTGATTCCAAGTGATCAATCATCAGATCCACAGCCTAGTAATCCACAAACTAGTGATTATACTCTTAAATCAACTGATAATCAATTAGTATTGACTGATGCAACTAATACAAATTATAGCGTTTTTTCTTTTGAAAATAATATTTTAGTAAAATATGAAACCGTTATTGACTATGGTTCAGCAGAATTAGCAAGTTATGTATATAACATGTCTAAAACTCAAGAAGGAGCTGAAAAAATAAGTCAAAAGGGGCAATATATAGTTGTAGAAACTGAAATAGATGAATTTTCTGCTATGACAAAAGAAGAAATAGAAGAAGCTTTTAAAGTAGCTGGCTATACAGTAAGCAAATAATTGATAAGGGAGAAAAATATGAAAAAGTTTTTAACAATTTTATTAATTGGATTTGTATGTCTAACTTTAACTGGATGTGGAGATAAAACATCAGGTGGTAAAGATAATACCGGAAAAGGTGAATACCAGGGAGATACTACTGGTGCTGCTTCTTTAAAAAATGTAAGTGAAAAAAATTATAAAGAAGTTGCTAAAAATGTATTTGGACTTGATTTAAAAGATAATACAGGATGGACAATTAAGAGTGTAGCAAGTCCTAATAAAGTAAATAATTTAAATATCGATTGGACTATTACAAATGGAAGTGACGCTAAAGCAATTCTTGAAGAAGTTTTCAATAATTGTAAAAGTGTATCTAAAGATGGTATATATTCACAAGGAATTAATGAGAGTTATACTGCTATTGTAAAAAAAGAAAAATACGATGATTTTAATACTATGTTTGATAAAATAGCAACAGTAATTGGTGATTATTATCAAATGTCTTGGATATATGATAATAATGGAAAAAGCGTTCAATTCTCATTGTCTATTCAAGATAATAGTGCAAGTTTAATGCTTGTTTTAATGGGATAATATATAAAGGAGAAAAATATGAAAAAATTTTTAACATATTTATTGGTTGGATTTATATGTTTAACTCTAACTGGATGTGGAGATAAAAAAAATAGTGATGGAGGAGAAGGAAATAAACAACAAGATCAATCAGGTAAAGGAACTGTAGCAAGTTGTACTGAAACAAAATCAAATGATTCATTTGTAGATAAATATGATTATGCTGATGCAGTAATGATGCCAGATGATGGTGTATATACAGGATATGTTGATCAAAATATTATGGAAGGTGTTGGATATTTCTATTTTGTAGTTGATTGTTTAACTAAAGAAGGTTTAGATAATTATAAAGCTAAATTATTAGCGAATGGTTATGAAAATAGATATGGTGCTTATATAAATACAGAGAAAAACACAAAAATAGTTATCAGTGACTATGTTTCATCAATGAATTACATAAATGTTTATGTTTATCCTACTATAGATTAAAAATACAAAAACTATTAAGTTTGATTCTTAATAGTTTTTATTATTATTGATTTGTTATTTTTAAGTCTTTCATCTTCTAAATTCATATTTATAGCAATTTCTATATTTTCTAGTGCTAAATTATATTCACCTTTATAAAAATAGGCTATTGATAATAAATCATATAAAGTGTTATCAAAACTGAATACTTCATTTATATAAGTTCTATTATTTAATTCTATTTCTTTAGCAAGTAAACAATTTTTAATTACTTCATCATAGCTATTTAATTGATATTCTAATATAGCTTTTTCTATAAAAGGATCTCTTAAGTAAGGTGTTTCTTCTATTGCTTTATCAAGCCACATTTTAGCTTCATCAAATCTATTTAAGTATTTATAACATCTTGCTATAAATCGCATTGAAGCTGATCTTTCATCTTTCCATGTTGATGTGTTTAAATTTATATGTTTTATTAAAGTATCAATAGCTTCATTCCATTTTCCATAATACATATATTCTCTTCCTAAATAATGAGTATTTCTATCATTGTTAGGATTTTCTTTTACTGATAATTCTAGTAAAGGTAGATATGAACTTCTTGATTTAGTGTTATCAGGATAATGGTTTAATATTATTTTATCAGTTGATATTATATTTTCATTGCCATTATATTCTAATATTTCATGAACCGGATATATCCATTTATAATTATCTCTACTATGTATTTTTTCATAATAGAAACTTACTATTGGATTGTTTTTTTTATCTAAACTCCAATTATATATATATCTACACCTATTAGTATTTTTATTCCAAACACGCTCTAATTCTTTTCTCCAACCTTTATTAAAAACTTCATCTAAATCAGTACAAACACATATATCTACATCGTTAGGTATTAGTTCTAAAGATTTGTTTCGTGCTACATCAAATCGCCAAGGATCTATTTTTTGAGTTGAAACATTTATATTATGATTTTTTAGTTTTTCTATAGTTTTATCAGTTGAACCAGTATCTAAAACATATATTTCATCTGCTTCTTTCATTGATTCATACCATCTATCTACAAATTTTTCTTCATTTTTACATATTGCATAAACAATAACTTTATATTTGTTCATTAATTAATCCTTGTTATAGTTATAGTAGCAGATGTTAATCCATTAGCAACAGTAGATATATTTTGTGTACTTGAATTTCTAAGTTGATATGTTGAACCTGCAGGTGCATCAATTAAAGCTGTACCACATATACTTACATCTCCATTGACAGCAATAGAAGCTGTTGTTTCTGAATAAGCTAAATATCCAGCAGTAGGTGTTACTTCATATAGTCCTAATGATAATGGTGCAGTAGCAGATCCTTCGTTTCGAACACCAGCAACCCAGTTAATTAAATATTGACCAGCATTAGTGAATGTAAAAGTACCTGTTCCTGCGTCATAAGTTATATTAGATATTGTAGGTGTTGTAGTAAACTGAATAGGTGAACCAGCGGTTACAGTTACATCAGCATTTGTAGTAGCCATTGCATAAGTATTTAATCCGGTTGTTGAACCAGTAGGTCCAGTAGGTCCAGTTGCTCCTTGTATTCCCTGTAATCCTTGAATTCCTTGTGGAC
>CAYNYX010000107.1:0-3849 GCA_964401535.1 uncultured Muribaculaceae bacterium
TCGTTAGTTAGTTTCTTTGATACTGTTCCTGTGTCTTTAAACTTACCAGATACTAATCTTTCATATTCATAGCCTTCTTTTTCATTCTTATTAACTTCATTAAGATAACTTGCGGTTACTCCAATAGATCCAACCTCAGAATTTAAAGAAGAGAATATTCTACTTGCACTAGATATAGCCCAGTATGAGGCACTAGCTCCCACATCTCTTATACTTGCTATTACAGGCTTATCGCTATGTTTTATAGCATTACTAATCTCTTCTCCTGCCACAAGAGAGCCACCAGTACTATCTACATCAATAACTATAGTTTTGATATTCTTATCATTATTAGCACTCCTTATTAAATGAATTACTTCTTCACTTGAAGTCTTATCTTCTGTATTATCTGGTAGCTTATATGTCACTAGATTTCCATGTAATTTAATTCCTTGAACACTACATTTATTTCCTTCTTCTGGTATTAGATATATACCTACTCCTATGATTAGGGTAAATATGATACCAAGAAAGAAGATTATTATGTTTCGTTTAGTTATTATTTTCTTCATAACTAATTAGGAAAACACCAAGAACTAGGAGTTCCATCTGATAATTTTGTAAGTTTTAGTGTATAGCCAGGTTTACAATCACAATAAGCACCACCACCTAAAGATTGAGGATTTGTTTTATAAACACTTGGGCCATGTAATTTCTCACAGTTTTTATCTTCTTCAGAGAGATTATTGATATTAGATTTAGATAGAGTATTATTTAAATCTGTAACATTCTTTTTAATATAAGAGGTTCTGGGATCTTCTCCATTTGCCTGGTTTTTAATATATTCTAATGTTTTTGAGCAATTATTTTCTACTAAAAAAGAATACCTGCTATCAAAAATATCACTAACTGTATTATTAGGATATTCTCTTATGTAATTAGATAAATATTCTTTTAATTCATTATTTCTTTCTTCGTCAGATGAGTAATCTTCTGGACACTTTATTTTTTGTAATTTAGATATATCACTAACTATATTATTATTTGTATAATTAGTATTAGTATTAATTGGTATTTTTTGATAAGAGTACCCATTATTATAATTGATTGAATTATTAATATTGTTACTACTCGATATTATTTTATTTGAATGACTGCCAATTTTAAATAAAGAAAACACAAAAATTCCAATAACTAAAGCAAAAGTTATTCCCAATCTAGTAGCTGTTATATTGTCGTAAGAACCTTTTTCTTTAAATCTTTTTTGTTCTAGTGGATTTACTGAATAACTTATAGCTAATATTATTACCAAAATTGCTAACCATTTTATTTTATTCCACAGAATAAAGCCTGATATTGCTCCAAGAACCCAAACTATTATATGCATATATTATTAAAAAAATTAATTAATAATATGTGGCTTTCTAATCTAAAAAGAGAGGACAAGGACAAAAATAATTAAAGCTATAAACTAGCTATGTTTTGAAAATGAAATATATTCCTTTCAATTATTGTTCGAATCAATATTGAGAGTTATTAATTTCTAGAGATTAATAACTACATCCTCTCTTTCTAAATTACAATTAGACAAACAAAAAGCCTACCACATAGGTGAGAACCTTTCGATTCTCTATATCCCTTTCGAGACATAGCCAGACACGGCAAAACCCTATATGATAGGTTTTTTATATCCGTGTCTGGACTTCTCTTCACCATGCCAATAATAAATTACTAGTTTAGGCTACTTCTTATTTAGTTGTCCTATAATTATATCATTAAAATAAACTAATCAACAAATAGACACATTACCCTATATATGCCTCTATTTGAAAATAGGGTTCTAAAATACCCTTATAAATCAATGGTTCAAAACTTGGATGCAGGTATGTATATTGTAAGGTGATATGTTATATCATTTAGCCTATGAACTCACTTAATAGAGCATTGTAGAAGACTGTAGCAACCTTTTCATCACGACTACAAACGGTAACGTATCACTCCAGGTCCCACAATTTATTAGTTAAACAAAGTAATATTATTCTTCTGCAATTAAACCACTTTCTAGATCTTTTAGTATTTGTAAATACTCATTAGTAAAATGGTATCTACACGCTTCTATTTCAAGATCCATACCGCTACCACCATAGATTTTCATTGAATCTAAATTACAAACACTGTTTATATATTCATCTTTAGCTTTTTGTACTTTTTCTACCTGGATAGGTAAATCAGTTAGAAAATCTCTACCACCATAAACAAATGAAGTTGGTCCTGTTTGAGTTGTTGTTATTTCCTTTAAACGTATAGGAGCTTGAGTAATAAGTTTATCAGCAAGAGCATCTGCTTCTTTATTTGTTGTCTCAGCCAAATTATGAAGACAAACATATCTATCACTAGTATTTGTATCTGGACACTGAGAAATATCATCCATAAACATATTACTTTGTTTTTGTGTCACGCTAACATTTTTAGAATATTTATATGCAAAATACAAACTACAAATAGTTATTATCAATAAGATTATCCAAATTAAATATGTTATTTTTTTATTCATTATTTACTTATTTAAATATTGATTTTAAACCCTTTAAACCAATTAAAAATTCTTTTGAAAATTCCAACTTTTTCTTGAGGTTTTGAAACAACATAATTATCAACTGGAACTAAATCTTGATTAATTTCTGTTACTTTATTATCTTCTTGTGTTACTGTTTCTGATTTACTATCTTTAGCTACTTGCTGGTTATTTAATGCTTCATTTGATTTTTCATTTTTTAGAGAATTTGTTTGTTTTAATTCCAATGTTTCCACTCTTTTTTCGAGTTCTTTAATTTTATCCTGATATTCTTGCTCTTTCTGTTTTTTCTCTGAAGCTATATTTTCTTGTTCTTTATTATAATTATCTTGAGCAATAATTAAACCTTCAAGCCACTCTTTGTATTGAGAATTATCAGTATCTAAAGTTAAATTAACTCCAATTTGGCTAAAAAATTTAGAATATGGTTGTAATACTTCATATCGTTTATCGTATTCATTTTGTTTTTCCTCATATTCCTCTTTATATAACTTTAATTTTGATAACCACTGATAATACTGATCGTCACTCGTATCAGAAGTTAAATTAACACCAACTTCATTAAAAAATTGAGAATATGGCTCAAGTGTTGTTTTTCTTTCTAAATAAATTTTACTTTTTTCTTGTGACTCTAAACATTTTTCTGATTCTGATGAAGAAACCAAAGCTCTACAAGGAATACTTAAGAGTAAAGCCCCATTTACCTTTTTAAAACTCAAGGAAAAAATTATAATAAAACTTATCAATATTATTTTTTTCATATATTAAATAAAGAATGAATATATAAAAAGCCCAATAATTAACAAACTGCAAAGCATATTTATATTTGTTTGCCAGTTATCACTACTTCTAGCCATTTCTCTTAATGAAGAAGCTTGATATAAAGTTATAATTAAAGTTATGATTCCAAGCCAAATATGATTTCCCCAAAAAGAATATGTTGTATATGCTCCTAAAATTGTAAAAATAAATAACATATTTTTATTTTTTTCTTTTAAAGATTTTATTTCCGACCTTAAACAAAACAAAAACGATTAATATATTTACAGCCACAGCCATTATTGCGTCCATTAGACCCCAGGCTCCAATCTTTGACCCTTTTGCTAGCCATGGAGAAATAAATGATAAAAATGCGATTATTCCCAAAGCTATTTTTTGCCATTTGTAAAGTTTTTTCATATTTAAATAATATATCATTATAATAAACCAATCAACAAATATGATATAAGTATCATTATATATAAAAAACCTCTCAAATAATAGGGCTGTATGAGGTACACTTGGGTATTTAAACA
>CAYNYX010000108.1:0-3847 GCA_964401535.1 uncultured Muribaculaceae bacterium
AATAATTTTAAGTATATTTATCTGATTTTCTATCAAAATATAAACGAAAGGAGTTTTGTATGAATATAGATATAAGAGAAAGTATTAAAAATAATTTTAAAAACAGTTCATTAGATGATATAAATGAATCTATTACATCTTCTATATTAGAAGGAGATGAAATTGTATTACCAGGATTAGGTGTTTTTTTTGAAATATTATGGAATAATAGTAGTAATGAAAAAAAGGATTATATTTTAAATACTATAAAAAATAACATTTAAAAACTATGTTTTCTTGGAGTTAAAACATAGTTTTTGTATGGTTTTAATTTAAAGTTTTATCTTTTTAATATCACCTCCTATATATTGTACTCAGTAATTTTGTTACAATTTAATTTTATTATTTTTTTTAGTAATTATTGTGTATTTAAAGTGAATTTTAAGTGAAAAAAAATAAGTTACAAAATGAACTTATTTTTTTAAATAATCTTTTATTTTCTTAAACAAACTATTATCATTTAAATCTGTACTTGCTAATTGTTCAAATAATTTTTTTTGTTCTTTATTTATTTTTTTAGGTATTACTACATTAGTAATTACATACATATCACCATTTTTATATGAATGTAAATTTTCAACACCTTTACCTTTCAATCTAAATTTATCACCAGATTGAGTACCTTCAGGAATAGTTAATTTAACACTTCCATCAATAGTTGGAATTTCTTTTTTACAACCCATTACAGCTTCTGGGATAGTTATAGGTAATTCTAATATAATATCAAAATCTTCTCTTTTAAATATTTCATGTTCTTTAACATAAAACTCTAAATATAAATCACCATTAGGGCCAGAATTGCTTGATGCTTCGCCCATACCTGCAACTCGAAGTTGATTTCCACTATCTACACCAGCTGGAATATTAACTTCAATATTTTTATTTACTTTAACTCGACCTTTTCCATTACATTTTGAACAACTTTCTTTATAAGTTCTACCTTTTCCTGAACAAACATCACAGGTTGTTTTAGTTAAAAATGTACCAAATAAAGTTCTTTGTTCAGCATTTATAGTTCCTGTTCCACGACATCTAGAACATGTTTCTTCACCATGACCACCTTTACCATCACAAGAAGAACATTTTTCTGTTGTATCAATGTTAAATTCTTTTTTACAACCAAATACCGCTTCTTCAAAAGTTAAAGTTACTCGTTTTAAGACATCAGCACCTTTAGATACTCTAGAAGATCTCCCACCAAAGAAACTAGATGAGAATCCACCTCCAAATAAATCACTCATTATATCAGAAAAATCAAACCCACTAAAATCATATCCACCAGCACCATTATTTTCAAATGCTTGATGACCAAATTGATCATATTTTGTTCTTTTATCTTTATCAGATAATACAGCATATGCTTCTTGTGCTTCTTTAAATTTTTCAGCTGCATTTGGTTCTTTAGATACATCCGGATGATAAAGCTTTGCTAATTTACGAAAAGCTGACTTTATTTCATCATCTGAAGCCCCTTTACTAACTCCTAATACCTCATAATAATCTTTTTTATTCATTTACATCACCTAACTAAAATATAATGTTTTAAATTCATTTAAGATATCATCAAACATATTTATAGCACTTTCTATTACTTCTTTATTTTCTATATTTATACCTGCTAATTTAAGTTCATTTATTGGATAATCACTACCACCTGAACTTAAAAATTTAATATAATTTTCTAAAGCATTTTCTTTATTATTTAAAATACTTTCTACTATATAACATGCGCATGATAATCCTGTTGCATATTTATATACATAAAAATTATAGTAAAAATGTGGTATTCTTTCCCATTCATATTTAATTATATCATCTATTACTACTTTATCACCAAAATACTTTTTAACTAATTCATAATATTTATTTGATAAAACTTCAGAAGTTAGAACTTCACCTTCACTATTTAATTTATGCATATCTCTTTCAAATTCTGCAAACATTGTTTGTCTAAATATAGTAGCTTTAAATAATTCTAATAAATTATTTAAAACAGTTAATTTTTCATTTTTATCTTTACTTGTTTTTAATAAATATTTAGATAATAATAATTCATTTACAGTACTTGCTACTTCAGCTACAAATATTTTATAACTTGAATAAATATAATCATTGTTTTTACATGAAAGATAAGTATGCACTGAATGACCTAATTCATGGGCTAAAGTTGATACATCATTTAAATTTCCTTCATAATTTAATAAAATATAAGGATTTGTATCATAAAAACCACTTGAATAAGCTCCACTTCTTTTTCCTTCATTATGATATATATCAATCCATTTTTCATCAAATGCTTTATTTATTATTTTGATATAATCATCACCTAATACATTTAAGGCATTAATAACTATATCTTTAGCTTCATTAAATTCATATTCTGAATCACTATCACTAATTAAAGGTGCATATGTATCATATAAATGTAATTTGTCTAATTGAAGTATTTCTTTTTTCATATCATAATATTTATATAAAACATCTAAATTATTATTAACTGTATCAATTAAATTATTATAAATACTAATATCAACATTATCTTGATATAACGATGCTTCTATACTGCTATTATAATTTCTTAATTTAGCAATTTCATTTAAATATTCGACATTTCCTCTAAAGGTAGTTGCGATTGTATTCTCATATTTAGAATATGTATTAAACATTAATTTAAAAGCATTTTTTCTTGTTTTTCTATCATTACTTCTTATATATATACTATAATTACTATCTGTTAATTCTAATTTTTTACCATTTTCATCTTTAAATGATCCAAATTTTAAATCAGAATCAGTAAATGTATCATATATATTTTCAGAAATATTAAAAATTTTATTAAATTTAGATAAAACATTTTCTATTTTTTCATCTAAAATATGTTTTTTAAATCTAAATATTTCTTCAAATTGAAATTTATATTTATTTAATTCTTCATTTTTATTACAATATTCTATTATTTTATTATAATCAAATTTTAATAAATTAGGTTCAAAGAAAGAAGTGATTGTCATATATTTTGTAAGCAAATTTTCAATCTTTTCTTTTTTCTCTTGATTAGAAGTATCTAATGTATCAGCATCATGATTTAAATGAGCATAAAAATATAATTTATATAATCTTCTTTCTAAATTCTCAGTTAATTTTAAATAATTTAATAAATTTACTTCATTTTCTAAAAAATTATCTTTATAATTATTTACTTCATTTATATCATTACTAACTTTATTATATTCATCCAACCAATCTTTATCAGTTTTATATATTGGTGTTAAATCCCACTTATATTTTTGATCAATTTCACTTCTTTTTTTAACCATATTTTCTCTCCTATTATAATTAGAGTTCTATTTCTAGAACTCTATCAAATTATTTTTCTTCAAACTCAGCATCTTTTACATCATCTTTTTTATCATCAGTTGTTTCTTCTTTAGTTTCAGTTTCTTTATTTTGAGCTTCTTTAGCTGCTTCTTCATATACCTTAGTTGCTAAAGCATTAGCTGTTTCCATTAATTTTTCTTTTTTAGATTTAATATCATCTAAATCTTCTTTTCCTAAAGCTTCTTTTAATTCTTTAATTTGTTCTTCAGCTTTTTCTTTATCTTTAGAATCCACTTTATCTCCTAAATCTTTTATAGCTTTTTCAGTAGCAAATATCATTTGTTCTGATTCATTTCTTAAATCAGCTTCTTCTTTTTTCTTGTTATCTGCTTCTCTATTAGCTTCAGCTTCTTTTACCATTTTATCAATATCTTCATCTGATAAACCAGTACTTCCTGTAATTGTAATTGATTGTTCTTTATTAGTTCCC
>CAYNYX010000109.1:0-288 GCA_964401535.1 uncultured Muribaculaceae bacterium
TACAACCTGATGTAGTACATCCAGAACCTTTACATCCTGATGTAGTACATCCAGATTTCTTACACCCAGAACCTATACATCCAGATCCTAGACAACCTGAACCTGCACAAGCAGATCCGGCACAAGCAGATCCGGCACACGTAGATCCTGTACATGTTGAATAATTACAAGTTTCATATGTACAATAAGAAGATTTTATTGATGAATATGTATTTGTTTTATAATAATAATTATATGGGTAACATGTATAATCACTACATTCACAAGCATAATCACGACAATTACAAT
>CAYNYX010000109.1:298-3819 GCA_964401535.1 uncultured Muribaculaceae bacterium
AGATTCAGATCCTGTTGTATAAGTTGCCTTACAAGATCCAGAATCACTTGTTTCATATGATGTTGATATTACCCCTGATGTTGCTGTTGGAGCAGCTATTGTACCTGCATTAGTATTTGATAATGTATTTTTAGTATGAGTTGATGTTATAGTATTTAAATCTATATTTGAACCACTATAACATGTACCTGTAGTATTAGCTGATGCTGTATATTTAACATATGTAGTTGAACCATTAGCTAAAGCATAGTATACATTGCTTCCATTCGTTGTCATTGTCCAGAAATTTGTATTACTAGCATTAGCAATTGATGAATTCAATTCATTTGTTCTTATTAATCTTACATACGCAGCTGCATCTGCATCATATACAAGACCGGTTTTTTGACTATCTGATAAAATAGTTGCTTTACTATTTAACCATGTTGTATTCAAATATGTTTTAGCAGTAGAACTACCCCATGCATTAGTTGAACCAAATGCACTTGTTGTAACATTTGTTTTTGTAATTAAAGTTACAGAATCACCATTGTCGGCTACTACTAAGAAGTCAACTCCACCATATGTTACAGTAGAACCAACAGTATATGACCTATTTGGAACACCAACATATTTTGCATTAACAACTATTGTTTTACTTGCATTAGCACTTAATCCTGTACTTTTTTCTATTGTACATTTAATTACATGCGTTCCAACTGATAAAGTATTTGTATTTGTTACATTAACATTACTATTACTTGTATCAATACAACTTGTATTTGATATGAAAGCATCACCATTTGCTGAATAATTAAAGTATGTTGTTAATATAGGATTACTGTCTTCTTCAGTAATTGTAGATGAACCACTTTCTTTTATTGAAATTGTAGGTTTATTAGTATCTATATAAGTTGCTTGGTAAGCCGATACTGTACCGGTTTTTCCAGCGTTGCTTATAGCTCTCATATAAATATAGCTTATTCCATTTGTTGTATCTGTTATACTGTTACCAGTTGTCCATTCTCCACCTGTTTGAGTACTTGAAGATGTACTTATATAATATTCATATCTTGCTATTCCACTTGTGGCTGAACTTTGATTTGATATACTTATCGTTCTTGTAGTTGCATAATCAGTGCTTCCACCTGTTAATGTAGGAGCAACTGGTGTTTCCACTTCTAATTTTACTACATAACTTGCATTACCTGAACAAGTTCCAGCTCCATTACAAGCTTTAACATAATATGTTGTTCCATTTGTACTTGTTGATAATGTTTCACTAGCACCTGTACTAGTCATATTATTAGTATTTGTTCCATAATAATATGTTATACCACTAATTGATGTAGAACCACTATAATTTAATGTAAATGTATTTGTATGCCAATTATTTGTTGCTATAGAATCACTAGAAGTAATAGTTGGTACTTCTGGAGTTTTTGTATCAATTTTACTAACTGTAATTGATTCACTTCCAGAATAGTTAACATTATCATATGTTCTGGCAAAAATTTCTGTTTCTGATACAGTTACTGGTATATTAATACTATTTTCTTCTACCTTTATCCATTCTCCATTATTGATTTTATAATAATTATTAAATCCGATTGGATATGTTATTGTTACAGTTTTGCTTGAAGCCCATTCTAATGTATTAACTACAGCAGTAGGGGCAACCATTGCAACAGTTTCTTTTGTAATTGATTCACTTGTTGTATTTAATAAAGCATTATTTGTTACTCTTACTTTTACAGTATATGTACCTGTAGTTAAATTTTCAAATGTATATACATTATTTGATCCATTATCTACCCAAGTTGCACCATTATCTTTACTAAACTCATATTTTGCAATACCTGATATTAAATCATTTCCACTTGCAGATACAGTTAAACTCTTTGTAGTTGAACTAACAACCGTTGCATATACTCCTGTTGGTTTAGTTTTATCAACTTTTGATATATAAGTAACTACTTCACTACATCTATTTACTTCATTACAAGCTTTAACATAATATGTTGTCCCACTTGTTTCTGATGAAATATTAGTTTCTGTACCAATTAATGATAAATTATTTTGTTCAGTACCATAATAATATGTTACATTACTTGTAGATGCAGAATTACTAAATACTAACGAGTAATCAGCAGTATGCCAATCATCACTTTCAATACAATCGCTTGTAGCTATAATTGGATTATTTGGTATAATTTTATCTAATTTTGCTACATAACTAGTAGTACTAGAACATAGCCCCGCTCCATTACAAGCCTTAACATAATATGTTGTCATAATGGTATTTTCTAATATTCTTACACTATCACCGCTTAATACCATATCATTTATATTAGTGCCATAATAATATTCAATACCACTTATTGATTCTGCACCACTAAATCTTAATATATAATCATCTTTATGCCAATTTCCACTTGCAATAGAATCGCTTGCAGTTATTGATGGAACTTCAGGAACTTCAGTATCCACTTTAGTTATTTTAAATTGATATGAATCAGATATATTGCCAACATTGTCTTTTATAAATGCATAATATGTACCATTTGTATTTAAGGTATATGATGCAGTTCCATTTAATGTATTAGTTATAGTTTTCCAATCACATAAATTACTGTTACTAGCATCAGTCACACACCAACTAATAACCCCTGATAAATTATCAGTCATATTTAATGTAATTTCATCACTTGTTCCCCAATCAGAACTTATATCGCTAATTGTAACAATTGGTTTAGTATAATCTATATATCCTATTTGTGATGAATTAGAAAGTGTTGTTGTTCCATCACTACTTCTTACTAATACTGTATAATTATAATTATGGATTGTTATTTTAGTACTTGTACCTTCTAATTTTGTCCAACCTATTACAGTTTCAGAATTTTCATCTACAACTTTATATTCAGATTTTACTTTTGAATCATAATTTAATGTTACTTCTTTATTGTAACTATATTTAGTCGTATCATATACTATTTCTGGTGTTGCAATACTATTTAATATTACTATTTGTTCTGCTGTTATAGTATCATATTGATTACCAGAATTATTTTGAATTCTTACTATTACTTTACATTCTTTTCCTTGAGTTAAATTATCAAATGTCTTTGTTGCTACTCTTTTTAATCCATTACCAGATAAATTATCTCCTTTTGACCAATCTACTACTACATTGCCTTCACTATCTAATAATCTAAAATCATAATTTTTAATAGTACTATCAGGTTCTGAAAAAGAAACTATTACTTTTACACTAGATGTTGTCTTTTCTATACTTATATTATTTATTACTGGAGCTGTACTATCTAAATTACTACAATCTCCTTTTATTATATCTAATTCTTCTAAAGTTCCATTCGCACAATATGATCCATCCGATACATTTGTTAATTCTATTTTTTTGTTATTACTATTATTTCTTTTTATTTTACCTATTGAATATCTATCATTACTTAAAGATAATTCGCTTATATCTAATTCTCCTATATTATCAAAATTATTATCTATTTCTTTATATTTAT
>CAYNYX010000110.1:0-3785 GCA_964401535.1 uncultured Muribaculaceae bacterium
TAAATAAAAATAGGCTGATGAAATATCTTCACCAACACTATTTATAATACAACCATAAGAAATGATAATTCATTTCTTTTAATTTATGTAATAATTTATACCATATTTTTCATTTAAAACATCATAAAATAAATAATTATAAATAGGATTATAAGTTAAATATATAAATACTATATATATAATAATAATAAATAAAATACTTAATTTATTTATTATTTTATAATTAGATAAATTATATATAAAATAACTTAATATTTGTGATAAGAGTAAAACAATAAATAATAAACTAATACTAAATATAAAATTTTCTCCGATATTATTATAAATAGGAATAAATATTATTAAATAAGTAATTATACTAAATATAATAGTTAAAAATAAATTTAAAAATAAATTATTATATTGAATTTTAAATTTTTTAAATAAAATGTAATCTAATATTGAAATAATAGTCAAAGAAATTAGAAATAACTTCATATGTTCCCATATTGATTCATTAACAGGACTAATAATACTAGTTATAAAATTAGGAAATATTTTATATAAATTATGTAGTGGAAAACATAATAAGAATGCTAAAAAAGTATCTAAAATTTTAATTTTTTTAATGATAATCATCCTTTCTATACATAATAATATTGGTGAATAATATGAAAATAAGATTAGGTTATGCTTGTTTAAATAAAACTCTTGATTTATCATTTAATAATATGACATTTAGTAATTATAAAAATAATAAAAAAATAAGAGAAAAATTAGATAAAATTATTAAAAATAATTTTGAAACATTAAAAAACATTTTAATTTTTAATATTAGAAATGATATTGATTTTTATAGAATGACATCTAATTTAATACCACTTGGAACACATCAAAGTGTTCATTTTGAAGTATTTAAAAAATATAAAAAAGAATGGGAAGAAATAGGAGAAATAATAAATAAAAATAAATTAAGAGTAGATATCCATATAGAACCTTATGTAGTTTTAAATAGTATTAACGATAATGTAGTATTATCTAGTATAAATATATTAAATTTTTATCAAAAAATGTTTAAAATTATGAAAATAAAATCTTATTTAGTATTACATATAGGAAGTAGTGCTGGAGGTAAAAAAGAATCAATAAAAAGATTTATAGAAAATTTCAATTTATTAAATAATGATTTAAAAAAAATGATAATTTTAGAAAATGATGATAAAACATTTAATATAAAAGATACTTTAAATATATGTAAAAAATTAGATATACCTTTTGTGTTAGATTATCATCATTATATATGTAATCATGGTAGAGAAAAATTAAATGATTATATAGAAGATATATTTCTAACATGGAAAAATGAAATTCCTAAAATACATTTTTCTTCTCCTAAAAGTAAAAAAGAGAAAAGAAGTCATCATGATTATATAGATTGTGATAGTTTTATAAGTTTTATAAATAATATCAAAATAAATAAAGATTTTGATATAATGATAGAAGCAAAACAAAAAGATGAAGCTTTATTTAGATTAATTAGACAATTAAAGTACAAAAATATATACAAAATTAAAAAAAATGCAATTTTTTTGAAAGAAAAAAAAGGAAATTGATAATTTTTGTTGTATATTATTTATAGAGGGTATTTTTATGGAAGCAGTTAGTAAAGAAAAATTGAATGAAATAAGAACTAGTGTAGATATAGTAGATGTTATAGGTAAATATATTCCATTAACACCTAAGGGAAAGAACTATTTTTGTGTTTGCCCTTTCCATGATGATCATACACCTAGTATGTCTGTATCAAGTGAAAAACAAATTTATACTTGTTTTGTTTGTCATGAAACAGGAAATGTCTTCAATTTTATTATGAAATATGAGAATGTTAATTTTATTGAAGCGGTTAAAAAAGTTGCTGATATGTCTCATATTGATTTAGATATAAAAATAAATGATAAAACATATAAAAAAGATAATAATTTATATGAAATATATGATTTAAGTAATAAATTTTATAAAAACAATATAAATACTAAAAATGGGGTAGAAGCTTTAAAATACTTAAATGATAGAAGTATTGATGAAGAAATAATAAGAGAATTTGAAATCGGTTTATCATTAAAAGATAATAAATTATTAACTACTTTATTAATTAATAAAAAATATAGTGAAAATGATATTATTAAAAGTGGGTTAGTCAATAAAAATGAAAATGGGTTAAATGATACTTTTTATAATAGAATTATGTTTCCATTACATAATTTAATGGGACAAGTTGTGGGTTTTTCAGGTAGAATTTATAATATGAAAGATACATCTAAATATATAAATTCTAAAGAAACTGAAATATTTAAAAAAGGTGAAATATTATATAATTATTATAGAGCAAAAGATGAAGTGAGAAAGAAAAATCAAGTAATTATTACAGAAGGATTTATGGATGTTATTAGATTACATTCAGTTGGTATTAAAAATGTAGTAGCTGTTATGGGAACAGCATTTACTAGAAATCATGCTTTATTAATAAAAAGAATGGCTAAAGAAGTAATATTGTTATTTGATGGTGATGAAGCAGGTGAAAAAGCTACTATATCATGTATAAATGAGTTATTAAAAGTAAGCATAAATCCTAAAATAATTAGATTAGAAAATAATTTAGATCCTGATGATTACATTATAAAATATGGTAAGGATAAATTTATTAATAAAATAGATAATGCTATTAATGTAATGGATTATAAATTAGCACTAATTAAAAAACAAAAAGATTTAACTAAAAAAGAAGATATGGCTTTATATATAAATCAAATGTTAGATGAATTAGGTAAAATAGATGACGAAGTATTAAAAGAATTAACTTTAAAAAAATTAAGTAATGAATCTGGTCTTGACATTGAGTTTTTAAGGAGTAAAATATCTTTAGAAAAAAAGGAAGAAATAAAACCAATCATTAAAGATAAAAAAATATCTAAATATGAAAAAGCTGAGAAGAATTTAATATATTATATGTTAAGAAATGAAGACGCCATAAAAATATATCAAAAAAAGATAACATATATGCCTACTAATAAATATAGATTTTTAGCTCGAGAAATAAGTGCATATTATAAAGAAAATGGTAATATTGATTTAGCAGATTTTATCTCTTATTTAGATGATGAAGAATTAATTATGACATTAGGTGATATTGAATCTTTAGAATTAAATGATAATTGTTCAATAGGAGAAATAGAAGATTATATTAAAGTTATAAAAGATTATAATATCAGTTTTGAAATAGAAAAATTAACTGAACAAATTAAAAATACAACTGATCCTATAGAAAAAGCTAGTATAGGAATTAAAATAGTAGAATTGAAAAAAAATAGTATGGAGGACATGAAATGATAAACGAAATTAGAAGCTATGAAGAAAGAAAAGCTGACTTAGTAAAAAAGGGAAAAGAAAAAGGATTTATAACTTACGAAGAACTAGCTTCTTCACTTAAAGGATTAGATTTAGATTCTGATGCTTTAGATGATTTATATAATGTATTTAATGAAAATAATATCGCAATATTATCAGAAGATGAATCTGATAATGGTGGTAATAATATTGATAAAATATTATTAGATGATAATACTTTAACTAAAGATTTAACCATTAATGATCCAGTTAGAATGTATTTAAAAGAGATTGGTCAAATTAAGTTATTAACTATGGATGAAGAATTAGAACTTGCTGATAGAATTTTAAATGAAGATGAAGATGCTAAAAGAGTATTAGCAGAAGCAAACTTAAGATTAGTAGTTAGTATTGCTAAAAGA
>CAYNYX010000111.1:0-3763 GCA_964401535.1 uncultured Muribaculaceae bacterium
CCTCGAGTGGATTTGAACCACCGACCTACCCCTTAGGAGGGGGTTGCTCTATCCAGCTGAGCTACGAAGACATAACAAATTCTTATTTAAAAGAATTCATTATAACTATTAATAATAAATTAGAAACATAAATAAATTTATATCCAACTTTTTTACCTAATTCTATAAAAGCTACATATTTGTCAACTAAACTTACAATCCAACTTTCACTATATTTAGGTAATCTATAATTTATTGGAAACATATGAGTTTTAATCATATCTTGTTCTTTATCTGATAAATCAAAATTTTCTAAAGATTTTTTTAAAGCTTTCTTAGGATGAGTAAAAGTTGATAAAAATCTTTCTTTCATTTTCCTATCTTCATTACTCAAGAAAAAATCATGTAAAAGTCCGCCTCTAGCTACTCCTACATAATCTAAACCCATTTTCTTAGATATTTTATATGAATAATAAGATACTCTAAGAGAATGATTATATCTAGATATACCATGATGTTCTATATTTTTTAATTTATTAAATTCATTATTTTCTAATATTTTTTTAACGATATTATTATATTCTATATCGTTTTTCATAAATTCCACTTCCTGTTAAATTCTTCATGCTTTATATTTTGTTTATATTTACATGACTAATATATTATATCACATTTCATAAGAAATTATAATTACTTATGTTTAATTTAACAAATTATGGGTTCATTCTATTAGGGCCTCTAAACAAAAACATTGATTCTTTTACACTAGGTATTTCAAGTAATAACATCGTTAATCTATCAACACCAATACCAAATCCACCATGTGGAGGACAACCATATTTAAAGAATTCTAAATAAAATTTAACATCTTTATCTAATCCTTTTTCTTCTGCATTTTTCTTTAATTCTTCATAACGATGTTCTCTCTGTGCTCCTGTTGTTATTTCAATACCTTTCCAAATTAAATCATAACCTAATAATCTACCATTTTCATCTCTCATATGATAAAAAGCTCTTTTTTCAGCAGGAAAATCAGTTACAAATATAAATTCATGATTAAATTTATCTTGAGCTAATTTATAACATAATTTTTCAGCTTCTGTTGTTAAATCATTCTTTTCTTTTTCATCAACTTTATAATTATATCTTTCTTCTAATTCTTTATATATTTCACTTAAAGCCATTTTAGGAAAAGGTAATTTAGGTACATTTATATCTATACCATAAACTTCTTTTATTTTAACACCCATTTCTTTATTTAAATTATCTAAAGCATATGTTAACATATTAGCTTCTAAATCCATTACATCTTCATATGAATCAATATAACTAAATTCAACATCAAATCCTGTAAACTCTGTAGCATGTTTACTAGTGTTAGAATTCTCTGCTCTAAATACAGGTGCTACTTCAAATATTTTTGAAAATCCTGATGCCATAGCCATTTGTTTATAAAATTGTGGAGATTGCGCTAAATAAGCTTTTTTATCAAAATATTTTATTTCAAATACTTCACTACCTGATTCTGATGCAGTACCTATAATCTTAGGTGTATGAATTTCTATAAAATCTTTTTGATATAAATATTCTCTCATATATTTTATTAAACTACTTTGAGCTTGAAACATTAAAGTATTTTTATCACTTCTTAAATCTATAAATCTATAATCTAATCTTGTATCTAAATTAACATTATTTATATCTTTATAATTAAAAGGTAATTCATATTCACTTGTACTAGTTATTTCTATACTACTAGGTATAAGTTCCATACCATTTAATTTAACTTTAGGTGATTCATTTAAAATACCAGTAACTTTTAAAGTGCTTTCTAATGGTAATTTACTAATTAATTCTACCATTTCTTTATTATTTTCATTTTCTTTTTCAATTGTAACTTGTAATTTACCAGTTGAATCTCTTAATATAACAAATTGTACATATTGTAAATCTCTTATGTTATCTACAAATCCACTAAAAGTTATTTCTTTACCAAAATATTCTTTTAAGTCTTTTACATAAATCTTACTCATATTATTTTCCTTTCATATGTATAACCACTAACATATCTATTTTCTACACTATTTTCTATAAAATCTTCTGTAGATTGATTATATTCATCTCTTAATAAGAGTAAATCAAATAATAAATTTTTTTGTTCTTTACTTATTGATTTTCCATTTATTTTATAGTTTGGTTTTATTATTATAGGTTTGTAATATTCAGTATCATGTGAATAATATACAAAACCATACACATCTACTAATATATCATTAGGTGTTTTTAAATACTCTATATTATATATAAGAGAATTTCTTAAATTAAACAATTCTTTATAATCAAAATTTTGTTTTTCTAAATAAGCAGAAGCCCATAAATTATGAGAATCCTCTCTACATATATTAGAATTATTAATAGCTTTACCCATTTTCTTAACTTTATAAAACATTCCATGTTGGTCAATATAACCATCATAACTAATAATATCAACTATATCGTCATAACCTTTGAAGTCAAAATCTTTCATTATAATACCTCTATATATTTTTATCTAAAAATTCTACTAAATCATCTAATTTGATTTTACTTTCTTCTTTTGTTTCATTGTTTTTAACAGTTAATATATTAGATGCTACTTCTTCTTCACCAATTATAATATTGTATTTAGCTTCTAATCTATCTGACTGTTTAAAGTTTGATTTAATATTTCTATCCATATAATCTATATCTGCACTAAATCCACTCATTCTTAAAGCATTTAAAATACTAAATGAATATATTTTTGTTTCTTTTGTTGTTGGAATAATATAGATATCTATAGAATGAGTATGAGGAATATTAATTCCTTCTGCTTTTATAGCTTCTACTAATCTTTCTACTCCTAATGCATAACCTACTCCTGGAGTATCAATTCCACCTATAGTATTAACTAAACTATCATATCTTCCACCACCACATAAAACATTTTGACTACCAAAATCTTTTATATCAGCTTCTACTTCGAATACTGTATGTGTATAATAATCTAATCCTCTTACTACTTTAGGATTAACAATATAATCTATACCAGCAATACTTAAATATTCTTTTACTTTTTCAAAATGATTTTTACTATTTTCATTTAAAAAATCTATTGTTTTAGGAATATTTTTAAAGATTTCTTTATCACTATCTACTTTACAATCTAATATTCTTAAAGGATTTTTAGTAAATCTTTCTCTACAATCTTCACATAATGTATCAATATGTGGTTTAAAATATTCAATTAAGGATTTTTTATATTCCAATCTAGATTCAATATCACCTAAACTATTAATATTAACTTTTATACCTTTTAAACCTATTAATTTATATAAATTAACCGCAATACTAATAACTTCTGCATCTAACATTGGATCATTACTACCAAATGCTTCAACACCAAATTGATTGAATTCTCTAAATCTTCCTGATTGCGGTCTTTCATATCTATACATAGGACCATAATACCAATATTTAGCAGGAATATTAGGATCAGCATATACTTTATTTTCAATATAACTTCTAACAACACCCGCTGTACCTTCTGGTCTTAAAGTCATATTTCTATTTCCTCTATCAATAAAATCATAAGTTTCTTTAGTAACTATATCAGTTGTTTCACCAACACCTCTATGAAATAATTCACTTGCCTCAAATAGTGGTGTTTTTATATATTTATAATTATATTTTTCCATTAAAGCTTTTAATATATCTTCAATATAAAATACAATTTCAACATCACATCCTACTAAATCATAAGTTC
>CAYNYX010000112.1:0-3757 GCA_964401535.1 uncultured Muribaculaceae bacterium
AATTCCATAGAAGCAAACTGACCTATTTGATTTAATGAACGCATAAAAGTTAATTCATGACCAAATAGTGTTTCTAAATCTTTTTTATTTAAATGAACATGATGTGCTGATACACCAACTGTTACTTTCATAATATACCTTCTTCCATAATAACATTTTATCATATTTTTTATATTTTTTTAATATATTTATATGAAAGGAAGATGATTATGAACAATAATTTCCCAGGAACACCTATATATGCAGGAACAATACCAACTCCAAATCAAACAACCGCCCCTACTTCTGTACCTTTTGAACAATCTTATATTGAAAATATATTAAGATTAAACAAAGGAAAACAAATAAGAGTTCATATGACTGTACCTGATTCAGTTGACTATAAAGACATAGAATTTACAGGAATATTAGAACAATCAGGTAGAGATCATATTATATTAAGTGAACCTTCTTCTGGAAAATGGTATTTACTTTTAATGATTTATGTTGATTTCATATCTTTTGATGAACAAATAAATTATTATTGATTATTAAATCTTAATTTGTTATAATGTTAATGGGTGATAATAAATGGAAACAATAATAATTACATTAACTTCATTCGTTATAATATGTACATTATTTATATGGTGGTTAAGTACCTATAATAAATTTCAAACATTTATTATAAGAATTAATGAATCCGAAAAAAACATTGATTCTGTATTAAGAAAAAGATATGACTTACTTAATAAATCCATTAGCATTATAAAGGAAACGACAAAAGAAGAAAATGTTTTAAAATGTATTGAAGATTTAAAAAGTACTAACTTATCAAACTTTGATGTTGATAGAAATTTATATGATGGAATTAATGAATTTTCATTATACAAAGATAAATATCAAGAATTAAAAGACAATGAATCATTTATAAAAATAGATATTGAACTTACCAGTTCAGAAGCTGAAATAAGTGCTTTAAGAAAATATTACAATGACATAATTACTGATTATAATAAATATGCGAGATTATTTCCAAGTATTTTAATAGCTCTTATATGTAGATATAAACAAAAGACATACTTTGATGGTAAAAATATGAATGATAAAAATATAAAAGATTTCAAAATTTAATTTGAAATCTTTTTTTATCTAGAAACGACCTCCGCCGCCTCCGCCTCCACCGAAGCCTCCGCCACCAGAGAATCCGCCACCAAAGCCACCACCACTTGATGATGAACTACTAGCTTCTACTCTTGATTTTTCAGTATAAGCACTTGTAATAGCAGAATTAATTGAACTTGCCATTACATTATTAAATGTTGTTATACGATTCATATAATATAACTGTTCCAAAACGCTTGGTTCATATACATTACCATTAGCTTGAAATTCTTCAATTTTTATTTTCATTGTTTTTGCTAATTTACTTGCAACTCCTAATGTAACAGCGTAAACCAAATATTTTTCCCACAATGTTATTTCTGGCAATTCTTTTTCACTAAAATTACCAAAATCATTCATAAATTTTTTTAAAGCAATCCATTTTTTATAATGATCTATTCCTTTTCTTGTTTTCTTAGTAAATGAAATAATATATACTATTAATCCAAATACTATTACTCCTACTAATAAACTTAAAGCATTTACTATTCCATTTGCATAATACATATTACCTATTAAAATTAAAATTATTGGAAATAAAGCACCAATTAATACAAATAAACCATTAATAACTTTAACTTTAGTTTTACTTTCAAAAAATTCTTCATTCATTGCTTCTTTTGTAGCAATATCTTTCCATGCACTATAATCATTTATGAAATTTTGATATTTATCTTTAGCTCTTTTCTTTATATCATATAATGTTATTTCATCTTGAGTATTAAATAAAAATTTCATTAACTTTTCATCACTCGTTGTATATTGATAATTTGTTTCTAATTTTCTAAATTTGAAATCCTTACCTTTCTCATCTAATGTTTCAAAAGCAATAACTTTTTTATTTATTAAATTTAAAATAGATGCTGATAAATCATCATTATTTATACTTCTTCTTATCAAATAACCAACAGTTGATGGACCATATTCTGCAGGAAAATCTCTATAATAATCTCCCTTAAATAAAGTTTCATACTCTTTATCATGTTCCATATAAAGTTTTCTAATACGAAATATTATAAATATCATCCAAATTATAACTAATACTATAAATACAATATTTATTACATTTTCTATTTTTTCTATTTTTTCTAAAACAGGTATTAATTTATTACTTAATTCTTGTCTATCACTTAAATCTGCTACATAATAGATTTTATCAATTGCATTTTCATAGTTTTCTCTTGTTGGATATTTTATAGCAACATCTACAGCTTCTTTAGCATTTTCTAAATAAAGTCCTTTTAAATACTCTCTTTTTTCATTAGCTTCATTCGCTAATTTAGTTTCATCTTCTATTATTCCATTTAATGCATTACTGCTATTTATTTTAGTTGATTTGTTTATTATTTCTCTATCAAACGCTAATCTTATATCTAAAGGACTATTACTAAATATTTTATTACTTTTTACTTCAATTAATGTAGTATTTATAGGCCATATTTCAGCATTTAAAGGACCATGTCCCCATACTTTTAATAAATTTTGATTATTCTCTAAATGAACTTTAATTAGTAATTCATCTATATCTTCTGTCAAACTATCAAAAACATTCCAATATAATTCTCCTATATCATTATGTAGAATAGCAATATTCTTAATTCTATATTCAATATAAAAAGATCTATTCTTTCTATTTGGATTATATATTAAAATATTTTTACCAAGATAAGTATTTTCAACGGTATATACCCCATAGTCACCTTTATCAGCACTAGATACTAAATTAAATGTATCACCATCGAAATTAATACTTTCAAATTCACCATTTGACTCTATACCTTTTACATTAATTATTTCTACATTTGAACCATTATATAATGAATTTTTAGTATTATAACCTTTATAGTTAATAATTCTTTCAAATCCATTGTAACTACCATCTAATGTAAACAATTCTTTTACATATAAATCACCATTTTCTTCTATCTTAGCATCAATAAAATAATTAGTAATTCCTTCTGCATTAACTTCAAAAGTAACAGGTATAAATAAACATACAAATAAAACTATTTTTATAAAAATCTTTTTCATTTTCCACCTCTTGAAAAAAAAGCTTACTTTGTAAGCTTAAAATTGTACTTTTGGAACTTCTTTTGAAGCTTCATCAACTTCAAAGAATGCTTGTTTTACAAATTTAAATAAATTAGCAATTATATTGCTTGGGAACATTTCAACTTTATTATTATATTTTAATACAGTATCATTATAAAATTGTCTAGCATAAGAAATTTTATCTTCTGCTCCTTTTAAATTTTCTTGTAAATCCATAAAATTAGTATTTGCTTTCAATTCTGGATAAGCTTCTGTTAAAGCAAACAATCTCCCTAAAGCTTTTGTTAACTCTCCATTAGCCTTCATTTCATCTTCGGCAGTAGTTGCTGAAACAGCTTTATTTCTAGCATTAATTACTGATTCTAGTGTTTCTTTTTCATGACCAGCATAACCTTTTACAGTTTCCACTAAATTAGGGATTAAATCTGCCCTTCTTTTTAATAAGACGTCAATTTGTGACCATTGATCACGTACCATATTTCTTAGTTTAACTAATGAATTATATGTAGCTGCAACAAATACTAAAAGTAAAACTACAATACCTAAGATAATAAATAACCAT
>CAYNYX010000113.1:0-3648 GCA_964401535.1 uncultured Muribaculaceae bacterium
ATAAATTAGTTGAAGAACTTATAGTAATTGATTGTTCTTTACTAGTTCCTAAATCTTTTGCAGTAACATTAACTATACCATTAGCATCTATATCAAATGTAACTTCAATTTGTGGAATACCTCTTGGTGCTGGTGGGATATTTAAAAGTTGGAATCTTCCTAATGTTTTATTATCTGAAGCCATACTTCTTTCACCTTGTAATACATGAATACCAACAGCTGGTTGATTATCAGCAGCAGTTGAAAATACTTGTGATTTACTTGTTGGAATTGTTGTATTTCTTGGAATCAATACTGTCATAACTCCACCTAATGTTTCGATACCTAAAGAAAGTGGTGTAACATCAAGTAAAACTATATCATTAACATCGCCTGTTAAAACTCCACCTTGAATAGCAGCTCCCATTGCAACTACTTCATCTGGATTAACTTCTTTAGATGGTTCTTTACCTAATTCCTTTTTAACTAATTCTTGAACGCATGGTATTCTAGTAGATCCACCTACTAATATAACTTTATCAATATCTTTAGAACTTAATTTAGCGTCTTTCATAGCTTTTCTAACTGGTTCTAATGTTGAATCAACTAAATCTCTAATTAAGTCTTCAAATTTAGCTTTTGTTAAATTTAAATTTAAATGTAATGGTCCTTCATCACCTTGAGTTAAGAATGGTAGTGATATTTCAGTTTGTGACATACCACTTAAATCTTTTTTAGCTTTTCTGCAGCATCTTTTAATCTTTGCATAGCCATTTTATCTTTAGATAAATCAATACCATTTTCTTTCTTAAACTCTGAAACTAAATAATCCATAACTTTTTCATCAAAGTCATCTCCACCTAGTTTATTATTACCACTTGTTGATAATACTTCAAATACACCATCACCAAGTTCTAGAATAGATACATCAAATGTACCACCACCTAGATCATAAACTAAGATTTTTTCATTTTTATCTTGTTTATCTAATCCATAAGCTAGTGCAGCAGCAGTTGGTTCATTTATAATTCTTTCAACTTCTAATCCTGCAATTTTACCAGCATCTTTAGTTGCTTGTCTTTGGGCATCATTAAAGTATGCTGGTACTGTTATAACAGCTTTAGTAACTGTTTCTCCTAAATAGCTTTCAGCTGTTTTCTTTAAATCGCCAAGAATCATTGCAGAAATTTCTTCTGGAGAATATTCTTTACCATTTGCTTTAACTTTATCTTTAGTTCCCATTTGTCTTTTGATTGAATGAATTGTATCAGGGTTAGTAATCATTTGATTCTTAGCCTTTTGTCCTACAATTATTTCATCTTTTTTGAATGCTACTACTGAAGGAGTAGTTCTCATTCCTTCTGGATTAGCTATAACTTTAGCTTCTCCACCTTCATAAATACTTACACAACTATTAGTTGTTCCTAAGTCAATACCTATTATTTTACTCATATTATCCTCTCCTATTCGCTTACCTTAACCATTGCTGGTCTAATAACTTTATCTTTTAAAATATATCCTTTTTGTAGCACTTCTACTACAAATCCAGATTCTACATCTTCAACTTTTTCTGTTAGAACTGCTTGATGATATGTTGGATTAAATGGTTTATTAAATCCATCAATCTCAATCACACCATAATTTTTAATGATATTTAATAAATTACAATATATCATTTTAAATCCCTCTAAAAATTTAGATAATTCATCTGATAAATTAGTATCATCTAATTTAATAGCTCTTTCAAAATTATCAATAATTGGTAGTACTTCCAATATTAAATCTTCATTACAATATTTAAAATCTTTAATTCTTTCATCATCTAATCTTTTACGATAATTAATGAAATCTGCTTTGCTTTTTAGTAATTCATTAGATAAAACTTCAACTTGCTTAGTTAGTTTTTCTATTATATCATCACCACAATGGCATTCATCACCACAAGTACACTCATCATCGCAATGGCATTCATCACCACAATTGCATCCTTCACCACAAGTACATGTTTCTTCTTCATTATTAAATTCGCAAACTCCATCTTTGCATATATGTTGTTTTTCTTCTTTTTTCTTCATTGTTCCTCCTAATTATCAATATTTTGTTTTATAAAATCCATAAGAGCAATAACTCGATCATATTCCATTCTCTTAGGACCTATTAAAGCAATGGTTCCTTCTTCTCCATTACAATTATATTTTGTTTTTATAATTGTAACATCTTCATCGAAAGCATTTTCACTACCTATATATATATTGATACCATTATCTTCTTCTTTAATCTGATTTACGATAGTTTTATCTTCAAATTTTGAAATAATTTCTCTTATTTTATCTGTATTATCAAATTCTGGTTGTTTTAATATATTACTTGTTCCAGCCATTTTAATATCTGGATCTTCTTTAAAATCACTAAATGCATTATAAAAAGCATTATATAAAGCTTCATGTTGTTCAACATATTTACCTATTATAGGTTTTATTTCAAATTCAAGTACTTTACTTACTTCATTAATAGGTGTTCCAATAATTAATTTATTTATTATTTCTACTGTTTTTTTAATTTCATTTGATGATACATGACCATCTATTTCTACATTTCTATGTTCTACATGACCTTTATCAGTTATTAATAAAGCAATTAATTTATTATCACTCATTGGTACTACTTCAACTTTATTAACTAAATTTTCATTTGAAGTCTTACCTAACACTATAGTTGTATAACTAGTTAGCTCAGATATTATTTCCATACTTCTTAGTATAGCATCATCTATAACTAATGATTTGTTATGAAAAACTGTTTGTAGTTTTAACATATCATCACCAGTTATTTCTTTAGGTTTCATAATATTATCAACATAATATCGATAACCTTTTTCACTTGGCACTCTACCTGATGAAATATGGGTTTTTTCTAATAATCCTTCATCTTCTAACTCAGACATTTCATTTCTTATTGTAGCACTTGAACAATTTAATGTTTCTATTAAAGATTTTGAACTAACAGGTCTAGCTGTTTTTATATAATCTTCAATAATGATTTTTAAAAGTTCTTCTTTCCTTTTACTAAGCAATATGCCCCACCTCTTTTAATACTATTCGTAAAAACATTTTTTAGCACTCATTTTATTCGAATGCTAAAATAATTATAGTACAGTTATTTAGCATTGTCAAGTGGTAAGTGCTAAAAAATGTATTAAAAAAACTATCATTTGATAGTTTAATCTAATTTACATATATCCTCATTTAAAAATTCTTCAGTTTCAACAACACTTATAAAACCATAATCACTAAATATGTCTTTATCATTGTTTCTAGTGCTTGCATCAGTAACTTCATTACTTTTAACAAATGTGAATTTATAAAGTTTACCTTGTTCTAATTCATTAACTTTATTTCCACATAATACTATATCAAAAGGTTGTTTTATATCTTCTAAATAATCAACTCTTAATAATTTTAATGAAACACACTCATCATCATCTTTTTTTGCCACGTCAACTGTAACAAAAGTTCTTGAAAATTCACAAGATTTTAGTTCTTGTTTATTCTTATTAGAATCAACATTAACCTTTAATTCCTTATTTGTTTTTTCATACTCAATTAAATAAAGATAACCACTCATATCAGTAGTACCATAATCAGTATAATTAACATAAATATTTACTTC
>CAYNYX010000114.1:0-3515 GCA_964401535.1 uncultured Muribaculaceae bacterium
GTCATAATTAATGAAAAAAGTCTGATTTATTGTTATTTTTTTACTTATCATTCTACTTTCATATACTGCACAATTTAGATATTCTACTTCGGAAGTATATAAGAAAAAAATAAACAAAGAACGTTTATTTACCTGAGGAACACTTACCATAAGAGATTCAAAAGATTTCACAGAAACAATATATTACCCTATAGATAATAAATGATTTAAACTATGCATAAACTGAGCTAACATACTAGAAACCTTTTTTGTTTATAATATTTTATGATACAAAGAATATAAACCATCAGGTTCAAGTCAAATAATAAATATGTGAAACATTACTTGTCTTGAGCTATCTCCATCTCAAAAGATTTTTTCAGATACTGAAATTGGAATAAAAAACATAGTAAGAAATACTTTTTTGGATAAATGAGGAATATTGGTATGAATAGCAATACAATTAGCACCATTATCTTGAGAAGATATTGTTATTAAATCATTTAGTAAATATAATGCGGATCGAGCTATCTGAGAATTTCAAAAAAGATTTGATGCGTTGGAAGACATGCCTATTGTTACCAATCAAAAAGCACAAAGAACAATTATTTTTTGAGAAACAGTTACATGACGAATATCTACTCATGATTATCCAGATTTAGGGATAAAAATATATTCTGATGATCCTTATAGTAAATCCTTTCAAATCGAGGCTCCCTTTATTGTAAAAAATAGAAACACATTGATAGATCCATTTAATCCTGGACAATATATTGCTATATTAGCAAAATACCCAGATCAGAGTATACAACAAATCTTTGATAGAGAGTATACTTATCAATTTGCAAGTGGTTGTAAATTAGAAAAAAACTCAAATAATAGTTTTACTTGAAATAATGAAGAATATATTGTTATAAATGATGAATGATGAAGTTGTTTTGCTGGATGAAATGGAATGCATCAACAATATATTCGTTTTCTATATAATAGAAACAATCCTGTTCGTTATTATCTTGTTAATTTAGATGATGCATGCGCTCCCGGGAAATGCAATGTTTTTAATAAAATAGAGCTTTATTAGATATTTTTTACAAAATAATATAAATACAATGCAACGAATTAAAAAACATAAATATTTACTTTTTCTTATTGTTTTCAACGGGATCGTCCTTGGTTGAGGTAAATACATTGGCGGCAAAATAGGATATTTTATGTTCTCAGGGGAAATAAATCTTGCTGATGATCGGTTGATAAAATATATTTTTCTTTGGATTTTATTACTTCCGTTGGATAGCTTATATATAGCAAGAAGAATATATTCAAGCAAAAAAAGATGGTTAAATATATCAAGTTCAATATTGATTTTTTTAACATTTATTTTCTTTATTGATCCTGGTTTCATGAGTATTCCATGAGTCCCTAGTTGACTTCTAAAATATGATTTTATACAAAATATGACAAATAGTATACCTTGATTTATTTTCATTCTTTGATCTGGGTATATTATTTGATGAGATTTGTTATTAAAATATATAGGAAATAAATTGTATTGTTATTTTAAAAGGGAATAAATTAAGAAGTTTCTTCTAATATAGTTAAGAAAACAAATTGCTTAAAAAGGAAAAAACAATACAAATGACTATGTTTTTTGTAATTTTATACTATGATACTACTATGAAAAAAAGATTATTATTGATATTAATTATCACTGGCATAATTCTGATGGGGTGCGGATTTTTTATTTTGAACAGGAATCAAATTCAGAAAGGAAATGCAATAAAAACATTACCGATAAATAATATAGTAAATATCAACTGAACCGATTCTAGTAAAAAAGAAAATATTAGTATTTCAGAAATAAGTGTGATAAAATCTGAATCCCTACCTGATGGTGTGATACCAAAAGAAATTCAGGATGCACAAAGTAAGATAGGAAATGTTTCTAGTTGACCAGAGAATATTTGTTCAAACGGAAACAACAATTGGAATAGTCTTGATAATTGTCAAATAAAAATTAGCAAAAATATTGAATACACGATCAAATCAAATGATTTTTCAGAATACATCTTACTAAAAAACAATAAAAAAGTATGGAGTAAAAAACTTATATTTGGCGCAATTGACCCCATAACAAATGTTTTTGTTTTTAAAAATTTATTTATTTTCTCTTATGTATTATGGACAGATAGTTATCCTGAAAATGATGTAATTATAAATGGCGAAAGTATGAAAAAAAAATATTCATTCGATAGTTCTTACAGCCCCATGATTATTAGTAATAAATTGGTATTTTTAGGGCACACAAAAGACAAAGTATATATAATAATTGATGGAATTTCAAAACAAATCAATTATGAGGAGATTTTCCATAATGGGTGTTGTTCAATGGGAGGAATGAATCCTGTTGGAAGTAACCAAGCAATATACTTCTATGCAAAAAGAAACGGCGAGTGGTTCTGGGTTACCATCAATATTAATTAAATAGATTTCGAATTCTTAGACAAGACTCTTATTTTAAATAATAACTTTTAAATAATGAAAAAAATATACATTATATCCATATGTACAATTATATGTGCAATTACATTATCTTGATGTTACCATAAAAAAATTATCCAAGATAATGATACAAAAATTCAAATTAATGATAGTGAAATATCATGAGACAATTTTACATGATACCTAGAATTAAAATCTGAAAATGATATTCTGACATGATCTACTTCTTCTTTAACAATTATATCATGATTTTTTTATCCAATTATAATTTCATGAGGCAATATAAACTATAGCTGATCGGTAAGTTTAATTCTTCCAAATATATTCAAATATCGAGATTATTATCGCAATCCTCAAATTGTAAGTACACGTGATTGATTGATTTTTTCTTCGGACGAGCAGAAAACCTTAATGATAGAAACAACATTAGTTTCTACCTGAGACAATATAGAAACCATCTGTAAATGAAAAAATAATGAGTGAAGACTATCTAAACAAGAAAATAAAACAACAATTAATGGACAAGAAATAAAAATTACTAAGCAAACATTCATGACATCTTGAGAATGAGCAAAACCACAAAAATGAGAACAGACAAGCATTTGTTTTGTTAGAAACAATGTTGCTTATAATATAAGATGGTCTGATATTAATATAAACGAAGATACTATATTAAATTCTATATCTTTTTATTAAAAATAATATAAGAACAATTTCTTACAAAGTTTAATTTTCTAAAATTTATTACAATTTTTAAAAACACCCCAGCCGTAATTCCAGAAATAACAAAATAATAATATATACAACAATTCAACTACACTCGCACGCTTCGTCGCTACGCTCCTTGTCTTGCTAGAAACGCTCGGTTACATAACAGCAGCTAGCATTCATTTCAACTTTCACATTCAAAGGTTGGTTAAGACGACTGCCTAGTCGCGAACGTTGTATGAAATTATGCTGATTTTCAAAGAACCGTTCAACGCTTTTAATTTGTAATTATATATCATTATGAAAAAAATCTTATTCCTAAGCTTGTT
>CAYNYX010000115.1:0-3503 GCA_964401535.1 uncultured Muribaculaceae bacterium
CGCTGGATATATTGGATGATAAGGCACAAAGAAAAGTATAAATTTCCTGCAGACCATTTTTCGAAATATGCATTTAAGAGCGAGATTTATAAACAACATAAGTATCAACAAGAATCTCGATAGCGTGAACAACTTATTAATTATATAGGATATTTAATGGTAATTTATGAAGTGTTTTCTAAAGCAATCCCAAAATCAATAATAAATTTTGGGCTAATTATTATGTACTTATAATAGTCAATATAATTCATACAAAATTATGGTGCGTTTTGAATTATTAATTGCCCAAATAATTACAATTAATATCTATTCAATTTGACATTTTGGACAGTATATAACTTTACCACCTAGATACGCTTCTTTTTTGAGTTCACTATCACAAGAAGGACATTTGTCCTTTTTTGTTGTCATTCCAGGGTTACCATAAATATCTTCCATGCTATCTCTTCCGCCAAGGTTTATCATTTTGGCTATAGTATTTTTTATAGAATTGTATAATTGCATTTTTTCATTATATGATAAAGTTGCAATTTTTTTTCTAGGACTTACATTAGCATTAAACAATATATCTTGTAAAACACCATTACCTAGCCCAGGAATATGTTGCTCTGTAGCTAGGGCAGATTTAACAGATCCTTTATTAGAATCTAATCCTGTTTGTTTTACAAAACATTCATAGGTAAAAGCATCACTTAGTGGGTCAATAGATTCATATGCAATCTTGTAGTATTTTTGAGTCTCTAGCAATTCTTTTTTTGTTCCTATTAGTAGAAATCCATAAAGTTTAATTTTGAAAGTAATGGCATTATTATCATCTAATAGTAAGCATAGTTGATGTTTATCACCAATGTCCGTGGCTTTGTTGTAACTTATTTGTACATCTTCTCCAATAACGAGTTCAACATCAGATTCAATTATTATTCTAATATAATGAGCGCTTGCAATAACATCTTCTATTTTTTTGTTCTTTAATAAGGATGAATAGGTTTTTTCATCATGATTAACCCAGCAAAACTTGTGTGGAGTTTTCATGTATATTATATTTTTTATTGTTTTTTCTTTTAAGACTTTTGATAGTTGATTAGCAATCACTCTAGCTTCGCCCAGTTCAATCATATTATCGCTCCTTTTAAAAAGTATTTTATTATTAAATTATATCACTGTTATGTAAAGAGTTAACTAAAAAAGCAGATTTGACATGTAAATGACTTACTGCTATCATTTACTCTTAGAGATACAAGGAAACTAGGGAGATTTATCTTATGGATTTATTTGACAAATGTAAAGATTTTAAGAGATTAAAGGAAATAAAAGAGTCTGGTATTTATCCGTATTTTCATGAGTTAGTAAGTGGTCAAGACACTGAAGTACTTATGGAAGGCAAAAAAACAATAATGATTGGTTCAAACAATTATTTAGGGTTAACATCAGATATAAGAGTAATAAATGCAGGTGTAGAGGCTATTAAGAAATATGGGTCTGGATGTTCAGGGTCACGTTTTTTAAATGGTACTTTAGATATACATGTATTATTAGAAAAGGAATTAGCAGAATTTTTAAATAAAGAAGATGTTTGTACATTTTCCACAGGATTTCAATCCAATTTAGGAATAATATCTGCTATCTGTGGACTTGGTGATGTTATACTTATGGACCGCGAGAATCATGCATCACTATACGATGCTTGCAGATTATCATTTGCAAAGATGTATCGTTATGGGCATAGTAATATGGAAGAACTTGAGGCATTGTTAAAAGTTCATCAGGGTAAGGGAATACTTATTGTAACTGATGGTGTTTTCTCTATGGGAGGAGATATTTGTAAACTTCCTAAAATATGTGAATTAGCAAGAAAATATGGTGCTAGAGTTATGATAGATGATGCTCATGGCCTTGGGATTTTGGGGGTTCATGGTAGAGGCACCGCAGAATACTTTGGTCTTGAAGATCAAGTAGATATATATATGGGAACATTTTCTAAATCACTTGCAAGTTTAGGTGGATATATGGCTTCTTCAAAAGAAGTAGTAGAATATGTTCGTCATGTTTCTAGACCATTTATCTTTAGTGCATCTATTACGCCAGCAAGTGTTGCTTGTGCTAGAGAGGCATTAAAAATACTAAAAGAAGAACCAGAAAGAGTAAAAAGATTATTAGACTTAAGTGAATATATGAGAGATGGACTTAAGAAATTAGGAGTTAAGATAATTGATGGAGTAACTCCAATCATTCCTATATATACTTATGATGATATAGCAACTTATAAAGCTTGCAAAATGCTTTTAGAAAGAGGCGTTTATGTAAACCCTGTTGTTTCACCTGCCACTCCTGTTGGTGAGGCTTTGTTAAGAACAAGCTATACTGCAACTCATACTAAAGAGCAATTAGATTATGCAATGAAACAGATTGCTGAAGTTCTAGAAATTTTGGGTGTTAAAAAGTGATTATAGTAATTACAGGAGCCACTTCAGGTATTGGAGAGGCAACAGCTCTATATTTAGCAAGTAAAGGGCACACAGTTTATTCTTTAGCGCGTAGACTAGGGACTAAAGATACTATTAATTATTTGCAATGTGATGTTACTAAAAAAGAAGATATTATAAATGCTTTAAAAACTGTTGCAGAAAAAGAAGGAAAAATTGATGCAATAGTTAATAATGCCGGATTTGGTATAAGTGGAGCAGTAGAATTTAATACTTATGATAACATTGAAAAGATTATCGACATAAACTTTAATGGGGTAGTAAGTGTTACTAAAGAAGCTTTACCTTATCTAAGGCAAAGTAAGGGTAGAATAGTAAATATTGGTAGTATTGCTGGAGAATTATCAATACCTTTTCAAACAATGTATTCTGCTACAAAATCAGCAGTGCATCGCTTTAGTTTAGGTCTAGCAAATGAACTTAGACCTTTTGGAGTAAAGGTATCTTGTGTAATGCCAGGAGATACTAAAACATCTTTCACACAAAATCGTCAAAAAAATGAAGATGACAATATATATAATACAAGAGTTAGTAAGTCTGTTACTAAAATGGAAAAGGATGAACAAAATGGCGCAAGTCCATTAGGTGTTGCAAAAGTTATTGAGAAGTGCCTTATAAAGAAGAATCCACCTTTAAAAGTAGCAGTTGGATTTCAATATAAATTTTTGGTTTTCTTATCAAGATTTATGCCTCAAAAACTAATAAGTAGAGTTCTTTATCATATGTATGGCGAATAGTTAAAATAATAATATTTGAAAATAAATAAAAATCTCTTTAATATATAAATAAGGAGATTTTTATTTTATGGAAACTATTGAGGATAAATTGCCTTTAAAAGGAGTTCTATATGGTGATCACTATAATGCTTTTTATGATGTCGAGAAAGGTAATAAAGAGGAAGCTTATATATGTGAATGCCAAAGAAAATCTCTTGAAAATAGAATATATATGTTTAGTCATGTTATGAGAGACCATATGCTAAATGATTTCATAATTAATAAAAGCTATATTCCTTCAAGA
>CAYNYX010000116.1:0-3483 GCA_964401535.1 uncultured Muribaculaceae bacterium
TAAACTATCCCAACGACCTAAAGTAACTCGTCTAAAATAACCTGACATATCATATGGAGCATAAACATATTCATATCTTTCTTCTAGTTCAACCATGCCAACATCTTTAAGTGTACGGAAAACAGTTGACCATCCTGTTGCTGCATATATATTATCATAAGAAGCTGCAACCCAACTAGCATGCATATTGATTGTTATATCTTCTGGTTTATTATTTATATACTTTACTGGTACTTTTACATATCTAACATAAGTATCATTATTAAAACTAATCTCTGCATTAGGATGATTTGTTACCCAACCATTAAATCCCATACCATAAGGTCTATTTGTAAAAGGATTATCAATTAATTCTATTAAAACATAATCATCATTTTTATTTGATGTATTATTACTATTTACTTCATAAGTTTTATAATAAACAAAAGTATCTTGAAGTTCATCTAATGATACATATCCATGATAATTTCTATTATAATCATATCCATAATAAGTCATTTGAATATGTATTAAATTATTACTACCATAAAGATTTTTATTTTCCAAAGTTGGTAAATATCCATCATTAGAAGTATAATTAAGGCCTATATAATAATCCCAATCACTTTTCATATCATTTATATAAACAATATTATTAGAAATACCTGTATTATGTTCTTTAAAATTAGAAGGAATATATAAAGAACTATTCACATAAAGATTGATATTAGATTCATTATCAAATCTTAAATATTCCGAATCAACTTTCCATATAAATTCATCATTTATATTTGTTGATAGAAAATTAGCAAGATAATTAAGATTCATATTTAATGGATTATTTATATTAGTATGAGAGTAAATTGTAGCATAAGAATTATTATATGTGTAAAAATATAAATTTTGATATGATGAAACAGAATTACTAGTTCCATATAATTTATTTGTATTGCCATAAAATATTGTATTAGAAATAACATCAGTAGTATCAGAATAGCCAACTATACCACCAACATAATCACCTTGAACAGACTCAAAAGAAGCATTAACATAACAATTGTTAATTACCGAATTATTGGTTTGATAACCTACTAAGCCACCAACTTTTCCTTCAATATTTATATTTGCTGTATATATTCCACAATTTCTAATTGCTGTATTATCAATTATACTACTTATACTACCTAAATATAATTCATTATATTCACTTAAATTATCTACTTCGTATTCAACATTTTTTAAATTAATGTTTTTTACATTCGCATCTTTCAAATAAGCAAATAAACCAAAATAGTATGCATTATCAATATATTTACCATTTATTTTTATATTTGCTAAAGAATATCCATTACCATTTATTAAACCTTCAAATGTGTGGATATTATCTCCTATTGTTATAATAGGATGATTATCTAGATTTATATTAGATGTTAAAACATAATTTAAAGAATTATAATTTAAATAATCATCACCTTCTAATAATGATTTTAAATATATTAAGGTACTGCCAGAATTAATTTGATATGGATTCTCTACTGTTCCATCACCACCATCAAAACTAGAAGAAACAGTTACCCCATCCCATAAATTATAAGTCCCATACATATCATTTATTACTACCGAAAAGGTTTTAAACAAAATAAAAATAATAAGAGAAATAATTAAAAATAAAAACAAAATAACTGATTTAATAATATTAGTTTTCATTTTATTTTTCATTATTATCACCTTACTATCTATAATAATAAAATTATATCATAATAGTAAATTTTATACAATAATTGACATTCTTCTACAACCTATTTTTTATTATAATATTCTATAATACCTTCTACTATTAAATTGTTAATTTTAATTTGATAATCCTTATTTTGTAATAAATATCTATCATTTGGATTAGTTATAAATCCTAATTCTATTAATACCCCGGGATGTTTAATTCTTTTATATAAATATCTATCTATTATTTTTGAAATATCTCTTTTAGTATTTGTATGTTTTCTTAATACATTTTGAATTGATAAAGCTATTTCTTTGTTTTCTTTATTAACATCACTATAAAACACTTGAGCACCGTACCATGTACTAGATAAATCAGCATTTAAATGAATTGATAAATATAAATCACAATTAGATTCATTTATAATTTTACTTCTATTATATAAATCACTTCTTTTAATATTATTTGTTTTTATAACTGATAAATCATAATCACTATCTCTTGTCATATAAACTACCGCACCTTTTTCTATTAATAATTCACTTAATATCAAACTTATCTCTAAATTTATATCAGATTCTCTTAGATTCTTATATAATGCACCTGGATCATTTCCCCCATGTCCAGGATCAATAAATATAACTTTTCCTAATAAAGGTAAATTTTTAGCATTTGATGAAAAAAAACTAAAAACACAAATTAATATAGTAAAAATAAGTAAAACTGTTTTTTTATATTTATCCATAATATCACCTACTAATATTATGCTTTTACATAAAAAAAGATTTATTTAAAAACAAATCTTCAATTGAAACATAATTATAATATTTATTTAGTAAACTAAAATTTATTAAATGGATACCTATTTGGTAAATCTATTTCAAATTTTAATTCTTCTTTTGTAGTTGGATGAATAAATTCTATTTTTTTAGAAAATAATGCTATTTGTTCACCAACTTTAGCTTTACTATTATATTTTTGATCACCATATAAAGGATGATTTCTTGATGAAAACTGTACTCTAATTTGATGAGAACGACCTGTTTTTAAATCTACTTTAACTAAAGACATATCATCTTTATAATCCACTAACTCATAATTCAATATAGCTTCTTTACCATTTTTATCAATTTTTACTATATTTTTTTTATCATCTTTAAGTAATTTATCAATTAAAGTATCTTTATCTTTTATCTTACCTATTATCACAGCAAAATATTCTTTTTTAAAGGTTTTATTTCTTATTTGTTCACTTAATCTAGAAGCAGCTTTAGATGTTTTAGCAAACACCATTATGCCACCTACTGGTCTATCTAATCGATGAACAAGTCCTAAATATACATTTCCAGTTTTATTATATTTTTCTTTCAAATACTTTTTAATTATATTTATTAAATCTTCATCTTTTGATTCATCTTCACATACGGGAATATTTATTTTTTTATCAATAACTATAATATGATTATCTTCATACAAAATATTATTCATTACTTTCCCATTTTCCATATATTCCGCATGGTAATACCATATTATCTCTAATAATAGGTAATCCAACTTCTCCAGCATCTACTATACCATCAGGATATAATGGTAATATTGTAGTTTTTAAAATATTTTCTAATACTATACTAGATATACCTGTTGTATATGAATTTATTAAATAAAATAATGGTTTATCGCTCAATATTTTTAAAGTTGCATCTATAAGTTCATAAATGCTATTTTCAAATTTCCAAATTTCACCATTAGGTCCTCTTCCATAACTAGGAGGATCCATTATAATG
>CAYNYX010000117.1:0-3371 GCA_964401535.1 uncultured Muribaculaceae bacterium
TTAGAAAATATAGGTAACTCTGTTAATGGTGTTGATAAAACATATGCAATGCAAGCTGGTAGAGAATTAAGAATAATAGTTAAACCTGACAAGATAAGTGATTTAGAAAGTGTTAAGGTTGCTAGAGATATCAAAACAAGAATTGAAAATGAATTACAATATCCTGGTACTATAAAAGTTATAGTAATTAGAGAAACAAGAGTTCAAGAAGAAGCAAAATAATTTTGCTTCTTTTATTAATTTTTTGTCTAAAATTGTCATTTTTATGATAAAATGATAATAGGTGATACTAATGACAACAATAACATTTATATTTGTAACTGGTTTTATATTAACTTTAACAATTATTGTTATTGTATTATATAATATCCAAAATAGAAAAAGCAAAACTTATAAAAAATTATTAGATAAATTAGAAGTAGAAAAAAATATTATTGATTCTATGCCTATAATTCCAGAATTATCAAAAATAGAAACATATGCTAAAAGTGATAAATTAGATACTATGTATAATGAATGGAAAGATAGATTAAATAATATAAAACAAGAACAAATTCCTAAATTAACTGATATGATTATTGATACTGAATATTCATTATCACAAATGGATTATAAAACTACTTTATTTAAAATTGCAAAACTAGAAATGGAAATATATAAAGTAAAAACTAATTCTGATTTTTTACTTAATGAAATAAAAGTAATTACTTCTAGTGAAGAAAAAAGTAGAGAAATAATTACAAATTTAAAGAAAAAGTATAGAGATTTGTATCAAAAATTTACAGATGAAAAAGATTTGTATGGAATAATTGCTGATTCTGTTGCTATGCAATTTGATAATATTGCTAAAAGATTTGAAATATTTGAACAAACATTAGAAACAAATGATTTTTTAGAAATAACAACAATAATAAATTCAATTGAAGAAATGGTTAAACATATAGAAGTAGTTGTGGAAGAAGTTCCAGCTATTGTTTTATCTGCTTTTACCATTTTGCCTAAGAGAATAAAAGAAATAAACGAGATTTATAAAGAGATGGTTAAAAATGGCTATCCTCTTGATTATCTAAATGTAGAATACAATATAGAAGAAGCTAATAAAAAAATAGAAGATATTATTGAAAGAGCTAAAGTTCTTAATTTAGAAGATAGTTTATTTGAACTTAAAGTATTGGTTGATTATTTTGATTCATTATTCAGTGATTTTGAAAAAGAAAAATTAGAGAGATCAGAATATGATGAAATAAATAACAACTTTAAAACAAAATTAGATGAAATAAATAAATTGATGGAAGAGATTTATTCACAATTAGAAGAAATTAAAAAAATGTATGATTTTAAACAATCTGATATAGAAATATTAGATGAAATAAATGAAGAATTAAAAGGATTGAATGCTGATTATAAAATATTACTTGATCATGCCAGAAATAATTCATTTGCATATTCTAAATTAACTAAAGAAGTTGAAACTTTGTTAGTTCGTTTAGTAACATTAGAAGATAAATTAAATCAAAAATTATCTGTTTTAGGTAGTATGCAGGAAGATGAAATAAGAGCAAGAGAACAATTAGATGAAGTAAAACAAATTCTTAAAGATTCTAAATCAAAAATAAAAGAGTATAATTTACCTGTTATACCTAAATCATATTTTGTAGAGATGAAAGAAGCTCAAACTGCAATAAAAGAAATAATAAAAGAATTAGATAAAAAACCTATAAATATAAATACTTTAAATACAAGAGTTGATACCGCAAGAGATCTAAGCTTAAAACTTTATGGAAAAACAAAGGAAATGCTTAAAACAGCAATGTTTGCAGAAATGGCTATTGTGTATGGTAATAGATATAGAAGTACTTATGAAGATTTAGATAAAAACTTAACTATTTCTGAAGTATTATTTTATAAAGGTGATTATCATAAATCATTAGAAGTATCTATTAATATTTTAAATAGAATAGAACATGGTATATATGATAGATTATTAGAATTATATGATAAATAAATACATGGAGGATATATGGAATTACTTGATGTTTTAGATTGTAATGGTAATAAATTAGATATTATTAAAGATAAGAAAGAAATATATAAAGATGGTGATTTTCATCGTTCAGTTCATATTTGGATTATGAATAGTAATAATGAATTATTGGTTCAAAAAAGAAATCCTAAAAAAGAAACCTTTCCTAATTTATGGGCTATTTCAGTAGCAGGACATGTTAGAAGTGGTGAAGATAGTATAGAGGCTGCTTTAAGAGAATTAAAAGAAGAATTAGGAGTTAAAATTGATTCAAATGAACTAAAATATTTATTTACAATTAGAAGACAACAAAATTTAAAAAATGGTGTTTTAAGGGTAATAGATGATGTATATATATTATATTTAGATATTGATGTTGAAAATACAAAATTACAATTTTCAGAATTAACAGATATTAAATATGTATATTTTGAATATTTAGAAAATATATTGAAAGATGAAGATTCAGAATATGTTCCATATACTGTAGAACATGAATTATTATTTAAATATCTAAAAGAAAAAGTACGAAAATAATCGTACTTTTTATGTGATACTAAGATCACATTACTATTATGTAACAATATTAGATATGTATACATAATATTTAATCAAAAGGTTATACCTTTTGGTGATATCTCTATCACACTAATATTATATGTAGTTTAATTTAAATTATACAAAAAATAATTAAATATATGATATAATATCAAAGATTGGAGAAATAATATGGATAAATTGATATTAATAAAATATGGTGAATTAACAACTAAAAAAGCAAATAGAAATTATTTTATAAATACTTTAGAAAAAAATATTAAAAATTTACTTAAAAATTATAATATAAAAATAATAAAAGATAGAGTTAGAATGTTTATAGAAACTAATGATATAGATGAAGTAGCTTCTAAATTAAAAAAAGTATTTGGAATTCATGGTATAGTTATATGTTATAAAGTTGATACTAATATTAGTGATATAGAAAATAAATCATTAGAAGTTATTAAATTAGAAAAAGGTAATACTTTTAAAGTTGAAACTAAAAGATCATATAAAGAATTTTCAATTTGTTCTATGGAAATGAATAATAGAATTGGTGGATTAGTTTTAAATAACACTAGTTTAAAAGTAGATGTCCATAATCCAGATATAATGCTTTATATAGAAATTAGAGAAGGTTTTACTTATATATATACTAATGAAATTAAAGGTAATGGTGGATATCCTGTTGGAATACAAGGTAAGGGTTTATTAATGTTAAGTGGTGGAATTGATTCACCAGTAGCAGGTTATTTAGCTTTAAAAAGAGGTGTAGATATTGATTGTTTATATTTTGAATCACCACCAC
>CAYNYX010000118.1:0-3362 GCA_964401535.1 uncultured Muribaculaceae bacterium
CAGGTGCTCTAACCAACTGAGCTAATCGCCCAAACTTCGATTGACAGTTATAAATATATCATTTATAAATTTATTTGTCAATAGAATTTATTGCGTTTTTGCCTTTTTTAGACTTTTTTCAATCCAAATAGGCAAATTATATGCCAAAGTTCTAAAACCTAGACTTGTTTCAGTGATTGTTTTTCTTTGTATATTTTGTTTTTTCTTATAATCGATATTCTTTATACTAAGTTTCAAATGTCCTTGCTCTTCATCAATATCAAGTATTTCGACATTTATAGTATCACCTATATTAACAAAATCAGTTACATTTCTTACAAAACCATGAGAAATCTCTGATATATGTATTAAACCAGTATAATATTCTTGTAACGAAATAAAAATACCATAAGATTCTATTCCTGTTACAGTACCTTCTACTATTTTACCTTTTTTATATGTTGCCATACTAGCCACCTCTAATAATAATTATATCAACATTATTTTCTCTTTACAAGTATAAATAATTAGTATATAATAACCATTGGTGATGAAAATGAAACAAACAGAAGAAAAAATTATAGAAATTATTGATTCGCTTAGACCTTTTTTAGTAAGTGATGGTGGAAACATAGAATTTTTAAAATACGAAAAAAACATTGTCTATATAAAAATGATGGGAGCTTGTGCTAATTGTGAAATGATAGATGCTACTGTAAAAGATGGTATTGAATACGCTATTAAATCAGAAATTCCTGAAGTAAAAGAAGTAGTTTCAATTACAGAGTAAAAAAATGGATCTCATCTATATTAGTATATTGTTTAATAGATTTATAAATTGTTTTTAAACAAATCTCATAATCATTCAAATATTGAATGATTTTTTTAATACTTTTTTCTTCTATTTTATCATTCATTATATCTTCATATAAGTCAAAATAAGGTGTTATAAATAATAATCTACAAAATAGAAGCTTATATTCTTCCATCGTTAAATTAGCATGATTAAAATACATATTTAGTTCATTTATAACATCATTTTTCCCTTTAAAAAAAAGAATTTTAAAATATTCTGCAATATCTCTTATTCGTGAATCTACTAATACATTTAATGGGCAATAAAAACCATATAAATCTTTACTAATTCTTTTATGCATAAAACAATTATAGGTATTTTTAAAATCAACTGTATTTATAAGCATTATTGCTATTTCAGCTAACCCAACAACATAACTAAAGCTTTCTCTTAAAATCGGATATTTATAACCAAATTGATTCATTTGATATTCATAATAATCTATTTTTTGGCACCATAAATCATGCCAATTATTTACATATTCTATTACATGATTTTGTTTTCCAAAATTCAAAATATCATTTATATTTATATCTCTATTATTTTCATTAATACAAAACATAATATATTTTTTATTGTTTATCATTGTTTCATAATTACCAAATAAATTCATAACTAATCTATTCATATAAATTCCATTATAATATAATTTTCTATTTACTTCATACATATTCTCTATATTAATATTGTAATCGCTTATTTCAATAAACATGAAATGAATATTATTAATATCAAAATAATATATATCATTTTTTAAATGAATATCATTTATATTTAATCCATAATAGTTTTTGATCATATCTTTCATGATATTCACCTCACTATTATTTTATGAAAAAAAAAGTACAAAATGTACTTAGTTTAATATCTGATGAATTTCATCAATTTTTTCTTTTAAATCACTTATTATTTTTATTGATTTTTTCAATTCTTGTTCTACTAATTTTCTATTTTCTATTTCTTTAAGATATAATTCTTTATATTTTAAATCTTCTTCTGTTACAATATTATTCTCAAAATCTCCTAGATTTTTGAAATTTGTTGGTGTATCAATAACAATATCATTAGCATCTTCAAATATTTTTTTATTTGCTCCTAATATATCAACCATACTATCTAATAATTTGAAAATCTTGCTATCAACTACTTCTATACCATTAATATCAGCATAATTTAAATCTATAATTGATAAAGAATTGCCTAATCTATTTTCTTTTATTGTAGTTTTTATTAATTCTTTTATTCTATTCCATTCATCTTCATCTGATATTGTAATAGCTTTCATTTCTTTATCATAAGACATTTTGCAAACATATAATTTAATATAACCAGCATCATCTTTTTCATCTAAACTAAATATTAAATATCTCTGGTCACCATTTAAAAAATATCTTACTATATTTACTTTACTTGATACCCCATCAATTTTTAAATTAATAGTATTATTCATACACATTCGCCTTCCCTATATTTCTTTTTATCCTACATACATTATATCTAAAAATATGTAATTTGTAAAGGAAAGAATGTTTTTTTATTAATAATAGGTATTTAATTCACACTAAATATATTGGGTTGAATATGCTAATAATGAAAATAGAAGGGGTGGATTATATGTGTAATAATGAAAATAATAGTAATTGCATAGCTGACATATTAAACGTAATTAATATACTACAAGAAAATGCACAATGTGGAGACAGTTGTCTTGATACATGTGATAGAGGATTTTTGGGATGCAACATTTCTACATTAGGATGCAACACAAGACCTGTAATGCTTTATACTAATAATAATGTAGCTTGGCAAATGCCTACTACAAAAGAAAATGTAACTTGTGGTGACCCAGGAGTCACATGTTCAACAGTATTCCGTGTAGAGAAAATAGATGGAAATTGTGCAACTTTTAGAGTACTTGCTGATAACCCAGATCAAACAGAAGTAGCAACTATTCCTTATGTAGCAACAAATTCGTTTTTCACAATGAATCTTAATTGCGTTTGTAGTTTAAAATGTTTAAATGATACTTTTGTAGAATGTATATAAATTTTCATTAAAAAATCCTTAATTAAAGGATTTTTTTATGTCTATTATATCGGATATAGCTACTAATTCATTTTCATTTGTTATTAAATGTGTTTTATTTTTACCTATTATTCTTTTAACTATTTTTTTATCCTTTAATGTAATTTCGACATCAGCTTTATATATATAATTGTTAGAATTAAATATATGATTTATTTTTTGTAATACATTTTTACCTTTTGATTCAATAAAATTAGATTTAATTTCTTCTTTTTCTTTATTCGAATAATATACTCTATTATTATTTTCTACTTTCTTTTCTATTTTATTTGCAAATACTTTAGGAAGTTTCTTATCCACATAATCACCTCTATATTATATTATGTAAATAAATTATTTTTATTGATATAGAATAATAAAAAAACATCTTTTTGAGATGTTATTTAAGGTTGTATTATAAATAGTGTTGGTGAAGATATTTCATCAGCCTATTTTTATTTAA
>CAYNYX010000119.1:0-3352 GCA_964401535.1 uncultured Muribaculaceae bacterium
ACAAAAGAGTCTTAACAATTTATTAAAAATCCCCAAAACTCTTTACACTAACTATGATATGACACTAGACAAAAGTTAAAAAACATTGTATAATGTTATAGTTAACAAAAAAGAAAGGAGATTTTATGAAATTTTTAAATAACGAAAGTACATTAGTATTTGCGTTAGGCGGTTTAGGTGAAGTTGGAAAAAATATGTATTGTATAATGCATAATAATGAAATTGTTATTACGGATGCTGGTATTATATTTCCTCAAGGTGAATTAATGGGAATTGATTATGTTATTCCTGACTTTACTTTTTTAAAACAAAATGAAAGCAAAATAAAGGGGCTATTTATTACTCACGGTCATGAAGATCATATCGGTGGTATACCTTTTCTAATTAGTAGTGTTAATATACCTGCTATATATGCTCCAAATCAAGCTGTTGGTTTAATTAAAAAGAAATTAGAAGATAAATGTATTGGATATAAAAATTTATTTACTTATACGGAAGATAGTGTTATAAAATTTAAAAATATTGAAGTAGAATTTTTTAGAACTACTCACTCTATTCCTGATTCACATGGAATAGTAATTCATACACCAAATGGTACAATAGTTTCAACTGGTGATTTTAAATTTGACTTTACACCAATTGGTCCTATTGCTAATTTACATAAAATGGCTAGAATTGGTGATAAAGGTGTTACTTTATTACTTTCAGATAGTACTAATGCATTAAATAGTGGTATGTCTATGAGTGAATCAAAAGTTGATACAGCTTTATCAGATGTATTTTCTAGAACTCATGGTAGAATTATAATCGCAACATTTGCATCTAATATATATAGATTAAAACATATTGTTGATACTCGTAAAAGAAATAATAGAAAAATTGCTATATTCGGAAGAAGTATGGAAAATAATATAGAAATATCTATTGATGGTGGATATATAGATCATAAAGAAATATTTGTTACACCTGAAGAAGCAAATAGATTAAAACCAAGTGAAATATGCTTATTATGTACTGGATCACAAGGTGAACCTTTAGCTGCTTTATCAAGAATCGCTAATGGAAATCATAGACAAATTAAGATTCAACCAGATGATGTTGTAATATTTTCATCTTCTGCAATACCAGGTAATGCTTTAAGCATATCTAAAACAATAAACAAACTTTATCTAAAAGGTGTTAAAGTTTATACTAATACATCTTTAAATGATATTCATACATCAGGACATGGTAGTGAAGAAGAATTAAAATTAATGTTAAGACTTATAAAACCTAAGTATTTTATGCCATTTCATGGTGAATATAGAATGCTTAAAAAACATGCTGATTTAGCTATTCTATGTGGAATTCCTAAAGAAAACACATTTGTTTTAAATAATGGTGATGTTTTAGAAATAAATAAGGATAATATCATTAAAAAAGGAACTATCCCAGCTGGTGATGTCTATGTCGATGGTAATCGTATTGGTGATGTTTCTAATGCTGTTATGAAAGATAGACAAATTATGGCTAGTGATGGAATTGTTGTCGTAATCGCTAATGTCGATACAAATACTAAAAAATTATATAATGTAAATATTACTACAAGAGGTTTTGTTTTAGTTAACGAAAACATGGAATTAATTAATAAATTAGAGAATATTGTTAAAAAAGCAATATTTAATAAAATTAGTGAAACTACTAATTATGCCGATATAAAAGCTGAAATTATTAGTAATTTAACACCTTATATATTTGATATAACTGGTAGGAAACCAATAATACTTCCTGTAATAATGGACATTAAAAAAGATGCTAAGGTCAAATCTTAACATCTTTTTATATTGATAATTTTTCTATGTTATCTATATTATTAGTATCATTTAATTCATAGCTGAGTTAAATTATTTCTTTTACTCATAAAAAAATAGATTCAAATCTATTTTTTCTTTATAAATGTTTTTATAATATAGAATAAGAATATACACATTATTATTACATATACCCATACTAATATATCATTCAATAATCCATCAGTATATTTACCAATAATACTTGGTATATTTTCTGGCAAATATTTACTGATTACATTACTTATATCTTTATCAGGAATATTATTTTTAAAAAATGTCATTATTCTTAAAAATATATCTACTATAGCAAAACTATAGATAAAACCACTAAATGTTCTTTTAATAAAGAATACACATAAACCTATAATTGCTAAAATTATTATTACTTCCATAAATATTACCCTTTCAAATGCTTTTTAACAGCTCCTAAACTTCCAAACATACCAACTAACATACCAATAACTAATAAGATAATTGATACATAATAAACAAAAGGTTCAGGTTTTACTAACTTAATAACAGGAGAAAATAATTGACCATTAAAGCCTTGATATAAAGATGCATATCCATATATAGTAATAACTATTGGAATAATTGTTCCCAATACTCCTAATATTAAACCTTCAAATATAAAAGGTATTTTAATATTTATATTACTAGCTCCTACTAATCTCATAATTTCAATTTGTCTTTTTCTAGAAAATATGGTTACTCTAATTGTATTTGAAATTAAGAATGCTGTAACTAATATTAAAGCTACTACTGCTATAATACTTATGTATTTGGCACTTTCAAATACAGATACTAATTGTTCTACCATACCTTCTCCATATTTAACATTAGTAACATGTTCAATTTCTTTAATTGAATCAGCTACTTCTTTTATATTATTTATATCAATAACTTTTACTAAAAAAGTGTTTTGAATTGGATTTTCTTCATCAGTCCATTTTTCTAACATACTTCTAAATGTATCAGAAGAATCCATCATTTTTTCAGTAATACTTTTTTTATCTTCAAATTCATAAGATTCAATGTTATTTAAAACACTTATTTTATCTTCAATAGCATCAATTTCTTCATCTGTAATACCATTTTCTATGAATGTAACAATTGTAACATCTCTTTCTATTAATTTTGTAAAATTATTAACACTATAAGAAAGAATTAATGAAAAGGCAACTACTACTAAAGTTATAGTTATACATGATATAGAAGCAAAAGAAAGAGAAAAGTTTCTAAAGACACTTTTAAAGGAATCTCTTATATTTCTACCAAAAATTCTAAATGCTTTCATTTTTATATGTTCCTTTCGCATAATCTTTCAATATTCTTCCAGAATCTAATAAAATAGTTCTTTTTTTCATTTTTTTAACTATTTCACGATCATGGGTAACCATTATAACAGTTGTTCCTAATTCATTAATAGCTTCTAATACTTTCATTATTTCCATACTTGTATCGGGATCTAAGTTTCCTGTTGGTTCATCACATATAATTAACTTTGGTTCATTTACAAT
>CAYNYX010000120.1:0-2684 GCA_964401535.1 uncultured Muribaculaceae bacterium
TTTTTATAGTTGTTGTTTTTCCAGCTCCATTTACTCCTAATAAAGCAAATAATTCGCCTTCTTTTATATTTAAATTTAAGCTATCAACAGCTGTTATATCTTTATATATTTTAGTTAAATTTTTAATTTCTATTGAATTCATTTATTCTTACCTCCTAATATATTTTCAGTTATTGAATCAAACATTTCAGCTTTAACAATAGCCATTCCTTTTTTCTTATCACATAAAACTATTACGGAATCACCTGGTGCTATTTCAAACATATCTCTAGCTTCTTTAGGAATAACTATTTGACCTTTTTCTCCAACTTTGCATACCCCTACATATTTATTCTTTTCCATATTTCCTCCTATAAGTATAACTTTTCATACTTGTTATACTGTATTATAGCACATATTTTATAAAAAGCAAATTACATAAAAAAGATTATCTATTGATAATCTTCTTTCTTTTCCGCAATTTTTTCTAATCTTAATTTTTTTACTTTTTCTTGTCCTTGTTCATTTAAACAAAACTTTTCTATAAAACCATTCTCAGCACTTAAAGAAGCAATAGTTTCTAGACTCGGTTCTTTTTTCTTTACTGATAACTCTCCTTCAGGATATTTTCTACATTCTTCATATAGATTAGGATATTTCAATTCATTTTCCATAATCACCAAACTCCTCATATCTCAATTATAACATATTATTTGTAATTCATTTATTTTATCAATAAATTACAAAACTTTTCTATCAGAAATCTCTTCTTTATTATGAATTAAATTATAATTATTAGTAACTCTAATTATTGTTTCAGTTATTTCTTCTTTTGTCTTTCCTTGACAAATCATTATATTTGTTAATGAATCTAAAGTAATAGAAAATGGTATTGGGCAAATATTTAAATATGATTTCAATTTTTCTTCGGATTGATCTTTTATAACACTTTCTACTTCATCATATAAACAACAATTATCAGCATTATCACTATTAGCTAATGATGATATCATATTAATCATTCCATCTTGTTGATTCATACCTAAATATGTTTTAGCTGACTCTTCATTGTCTTTCATCAAATTTAAAGCATTAGCATCATCGTAAAAAAATGCACTTGTTATTCTTATATTTATATCACCATATTTGTAAACACTTGAACTAGATATTGGCATCATAAATCTTTCAAATAATTCTCTAGGTTTAAAATCATCACCAAAACCATTTTTCCATTCTTCAACATAAGAATCATTTGTAGGATCAGAAACATAAATTCCATGAATATTATATTTATCATCATCTATTTTAGATATTAATTCCACATGATCACACATAGAATAATCGCTATCAATTGTTTTAAAACTAATTAAAGATAAATCAATACCTTCTTCATTACATAATAATTCTTTTATAAATGAACAATAATCTTCACATATTTTTCCACCTAATTCTCCAGATATAAAATTATGCGCTGAACCCATATTTGAATAAATTTTATAAGGAAAAGATATTGCATATTGATAAGCAGCTAAAATTTTTTCATAAGGACTCATCTTCTCATTTATTATCTTACTTTTAATTTCCAATATTTGGTCTCTATAATTTTCAAAAGATTCTAAATCTAGCACTTCTGATATATTACTACCATATTTAATACTAATTGGAATATTTAATTCTTTTAACTCAATAAAATCAATATTATATTTATTATCATAATTTTTCAAATAAAATATAATATTAGGTTTTTTTCCTAAATCATTTAATATGAAATTTTTAATCTCATTTGCATTAAAATTTTCTAATTCTAATCTTTCACTATTATTATCTTGAATTTTTTTTGTTACAATTATACTCATATAAAACTCCTATACTATATATAGTATACCCCATATATAAAATCTTGTATATAAATACAAGTTAAATTTTTAATAGTATTATATTTAATAAAGAATAACTTATACTTCCAAATGTATTTTCACCATGGTTTTTATATAAATTAATCCAATATTTTAGTTTACTAGTATCTTATAATTATGCATTTCACATACATAAGATAAAGTTTTTTCTTTTTCTATATGTTCCTTACGCATTTCTAATTCTTCACCTAAATTTATTTTCATTAAAAAAAGCTACCTTCAGTTGAATAATGTATTTTTATTATACATTATTTTTCCAACTTTTGGAAGTCATTTTAAATTCTAATGGTACCCTTATAGTCGAAGTATAACAACCACCCGGCATAAAAAGTATAGTTAAGTATAACATGAAATATCTATTTATAAACAAAAAAAAGCATTTTCAACTGCTTTTAATTGTATTAGTATATATTTAAGCTAATATATATTATTAATCGCTTACTCTAATATTTACTCCATCAATGTTTTTATACACCCTTTTTTCATTTTTTGATACTTTATGAAGAATTTCATCTTCTAAATCAAAACCAAGCATTTCAGATAATCCTATTAAATAAATTGCAATATCAGCAAGTTCTTCTCCAAGATCATCTTTCTTTTTTCTCCAAGCCTCATGTGCTTCTGCAACTTCTCCATATAATAAGCAAAACTCTTTATTCACATCTGTAGTATTAAATCCCTTATTTATTTTATTTTGCCAAATGTCTTTCTGAATTTCTTTTAAATTCATTTATATCACCCTTTCTGAATTCATTAAAATAATTTATTATCTCATTTAAATTATACAAC
>CAYNYX010000120.1:2694-3326 GCA_964401535.1 uncultured Muribaculaceae bacterium
ATTATTTAAAATAGTAAATACGGGATAAAATATCCTATTTAAAATAATAAATCCCTTATTAGAATCTATATGTTGATAATTAAAAATGTCATCACCATAAACATTATCCATGGTTTCTTCTGAAACAAAATGTCCACCATTCTTATATCTTATATGATTTCTAGATTTTCTTGTTTTTAAATCAGAACTCAAATTAATTATAATAGTTTCTTCTTTATTTGGTAATTCCTTTATAACAGATTGTAAACTTCGTTCATAAACATTCTTCCCAAATCGTCGTTCATAATCTTTATCTTTCCCTCTTGAAAATTGAATAATATTATTTCGTTCTTTAGCAAAGATTACTGCTTTTTCTAAAATCATATCCCACAAAATAGGATTAATAATATCATTAATATCAATTTTGTCTTGTGGAAACAGATCATTATAAATCCGAATAAATTGTGATTCATGGTCATTTATAACCCCATCGATATCAATCCCAATTGTATGTTTGTAAAATCTGAAATTCGCCTCGCTCTTCCTTGTTAGCAATGCATAAACTAAAATATGAAGAACAAACATGAATACCCCAGCCATTGTGAACCAATATATCTGACTAGTTATAACACTAACACCGTACGCAATATACG
>CAYNYX010000121.1:0-3322 GCA_964401535.1 uncultured Muribaculaceae bacterium
TTATTCATCTGAAACTTTAACACCTAGTCATTTAATTGAAGTTCCAGTTATATTAAAATACTCCATCATTTTTATTATTACTGGCTACATCATTGGTATGCTAGCAATATATCTATTTCCTAAAAAAACAATCATTTTAGGTAGAATAGTAATGCTTATTTCTCTTATATGTTCAATTGCATTACTTTTACCATTAACAAGTTCTTTATTTCAAATATTATATTACATCAATATATTTAATTGTGTTTTCTTTATCAGTATCAATACTAGTCTAATAATAAATTACTATAGTTTAAAAACTTGTTTAAAAGATGTTATATTGTGTTCTATTGTTTCAGGAATACTTATAACTATATGTCAAAATCAAATTATACCATTATCATTTACTCAATTCAATTATATTTCTATAATATGTTTATTTTTAATTTGTTTTACTTTTTTTAAATTACCACTAAATTATAATTTAAAATTAATTAATAAAAATGACCATATAAAAACGCCATCTAGAAAAATAATTATTGGTATAATAATAATCAATTTAATAGCCGCTTTAAATACTTTATTTACTGCATCTATTTCTGCTACAGTAAAAAATGGTGTTTCAATATCATATATAGGTTTACTTATATCAGCAATAGGATTTATATATTTATATAAGAAAAAAAACGTTTCTCCACTTAAAATCGCAACACTTTATTTCGCAATGACATCATTTGGATTTCTAGTTTATACTATTCCTGTAAATAATATTATATATGTTTCTTTATTATTACAAGGATGTGGATACTTTGTATTGTTAATAGTACCATATTTTATGGCAAATTTATTTGAAAATTATCCAGCCAAATGGATAGCTCCTATAACAATTTTAATAGCTTTAATTGCTGTATTTATTTCTTCTGGATTATTAGAATTTCTAAGAGATAATCCTTTGCTTTTATATAGTATCTATTCGTTCATTTCAATTAGTATCACTATCATCTATCTATTAACTGAAAAAAGTCTAGAATTTACTTATCTAAATAAAAAATATAAATACGAAAAACTAACTTCAAGAGAAAAAGAAGTTGCTAATTTATTAATAGAAGGATATAGTGCAACAGAAATATCAAAATTGTTATATATCTCTATCTATACAGCTAAAGATCACATAAAAAATGTTTATAAAAAATATAATGTAAATTCCAAAATTAAATTTATTGAGAAAGTAAATAAACAATATGATTAAATGTCATATTGTTTTTTCAAAACTAATTTCTTTGTTCATTCACTATTTTGATATAAGCATATACTAATATAGTTAGAGAGATGATAACATGTTGGAAATCAAAAATCTCAAAAAAAATTATCATAATAAACAAGAGATTGAAGCTTTAAAAGATTTCACTTATACTGTGGAAAAAGGTAAATTTATAGCCATAGTAGGTCCAAGTGGATGTGGTAAATCTACAATATTATCTATTCTTGCTGGATTAGAACAAAAAAGTGATGGTGAAATAATAATTTCTAACAATACAAATATAGGTTATATGTTACAGCAAGATTGTTTACTTGATTTTAGAACAATTTTAGATAATGCCTTATTAGGTTTAGAAATACAAAATAAATTAACCGAAGATAATAAAAATTATGTTATAAAACTATTAGAAACCTATGGTTTAAAAGAATTTATGAATTCTTTTCCTAATAGTTTATCTGGTGGTATGAAACAAAGAGTTGTTTGAATACTCTAAACACACAACTCTCTCAAAGCCTTTATTTATGGGTTTTTTTTGTGTACTGATTCAAGATAGGTTGAATATCATAAACACACATATTGCTTAAATTTCTAAATTCCATTTTATTTTTATATCCCTTGAATTTGTTTCGCTATTAAAAGTTCCTACATAAATTCGTTCAATAAACTCATCTATTACAAGTCTATTCAATTCTTCTAAATTGCGATATTTTGATAGTATATCGTTATTGTTTTTAAGAGTTTTTTCTTTAGTATCATAATAATCTATTTCAGTCTTGATTGCTTTTATTTGGTCTTTGTATTTATCTTCTTGCTTTTGATAATCTTCCATTAAGTCTTTGAATTGATTTGCATTAATAACACCATTTACTTTATCTTCATATAAGGCTTTTAAATAACCTCTAGTATCATTAACTTTTTTCTCTAATTCTTCTAGTTGTAAAGATAGCCCACGAATCTTATTACCATACTTATTATTAGATTTATAATTCTTACTTGCTTCATCTAATACATCTTTACTAAAATATTTATCAATTTTAGAATTAATTGCATTTAAGATAATATCTTCTAAAACATCATATCTCATAGATAATTTATTCTCACAATCATCATAGCCATCACGATTAGAAGTACAAACTAGATATTCGTGTTTAGAAGTACAATTTCTTTTTAAATAATGATTACAACATAAACAAAATACTTTACCAGAGAATTTATGAATTTGTTTTGTTCTATTACTAACCCTAGTTCTCTCTTTCATCATTACTTTTACTTTATTAAAAATGTTTTCTTCTATAATTGGCTCGTGAACATTTTCACTTTTAATCCACTCTGACTTATCTTTTTTGATAATCTTTTTGTTTTTATAACTAACTGTTGTCCTTTTTCCTTGTATTAAATGTCCTAAATATGTTTCATTAGTCAATATTGTTTTAATTGCATTGGAACTCCATTTTATATCTTCAAGTTTTCTTGAACTTATTATATTTAATTTAATTCCTTTTTGTCTTTTATATACTGATGGACTAGGTATATTTTTGTCATTTAAGTGTTTGGCAATACTTCCATACCCATAACCTCTTAAATACATATCAAATATATCTTTTACAATACCACTAGCATAAGGATCAACAATTAAAACATTATTATCATAATCAGATATTTCATAACCGAAACAAGCAAAAGGGCTGATAAATTCGCCATTCTTCATTTTGGCATTAAAAGCTGTTCTTATGTTATTAGAAACATCTTCTAAATACCATTCATTTACTAGCCCATTTATTTGTCTTGATTTCTTGTTTCCTTGATTAGAAGTATCAGCATTATCAGATAAACTTATAAATCTAATACTCCATTCAATAAACTTATTATGAAGATATTTTTCAATTACTTCCATATCTCTTGAGAATCTACTTTGACTTTTACATAAAACAACATCTAATTTACCATTTTCACAATCTCTAATTAATCGTTCAAACTCTGGTCGATATGTTCCAGCACCTGATAAATCTTCATCACAATATTCATCAACTAATATAAATTGTGGATTTTTATCGATATAATCTAGCAACATATTTCTTTGAT
>CAYNYX010000122.1:0-3277 GCA_964401535.1 uncultured Muribaculaceae bacterium
TATTTCGAAATGAAATTTATTAATCTTATTTTTGCTAGTTAGTGGAATTCCTAAAAATAAATTTTTATTAAACTTTTTAAATACTATTATTGGTCTTATAAAATCTTCATTTTTACCATTCTGTTCATTGCCAATATTAATTCCCATGTTAATAATACAAATCTCTCTTTCATTAAATAAAAGATTTTTTTGTTTTGAATTTATCTCTTGTTTTAAATTATTCCATTTGTTAAATATTTCTTTTTCCATTTTTTTAGTTTTTGTTTTAAATTAGAATCCCCAGAAATTATTTCATAATTTCTACCCCCTTTGATAAAGGGGGTTAGGGGGATTAAATCTATCAAATCTTAAAATATGAATTATTAACTTTTGTGTTAATCCCATATTAACTTTCTTAATTTTTGTTTTATTTTAGCTAATATTAATTATTGTGCACAAAAGATAATTAGTATTGATTTTTATGCTTTAAGAGGGTAGAATTTTATAAAATATTTTTAATTAAATTAGATGAAAATCCTTTGGTTTACATGGAAAGACAAAAAGAATCCTCTTGCTGGTGGAGCTGAAATTGTTAATGAAGAATTAGCTAAAAGACTTGTTAAAGATGGTCATGAAGTTATTTTATTGGTTGGAGGTTTTGATAATTCTCAAAAAGAAGAAACTATAGATGGATACAAGATTATAAGAGTTGGTGGAAGATGGACTGTTTATTTTGAAGCTTATAAATATTATAAAAATAATTTTAAAAATTGGGCTGATGTAGTAATAGATGAAGTAAATACTATTCCTTTTTTTTGTAAGTTTTATGTAAAAGAAAAAAATATATTATTTATTCATCAATTAGCAAGAGAAATTTGGTTTTATCAAATGTTTTTTCCTTTAAATATTATTGGATATTTAATAGAGCCATTATATTTGAGATTATTAAATAATAAGAAGGTTGTAACAGTATCAGAAAGTACAAAAAAAGATATTTTAAAATTAGTTTTTAAAATTGAAAATATTAATATAATTAGTGAGGGTATAGAAATTGAACAAATAAATGATTTAAACAGCATTGAGAAGTATGAAAATCCAACTATATTAAGTCTTGGATCAATAAGGCCTATGAAGAGAACTAAAGATATTTTAAAAGCTTTTGAAATTACAAAACAATCAATGCAAAATTTAAAATTAATAATTGCTGGAGATTATAATGATAAATACGGGAAAGAGCTTTTGGAATTAGTTAATGAATCTAAATACAAAAACGATATTAATGTTTTAGGAAAAGTTAATTTAGAAAAGAAGATAGAATTAATGCAAAAGAGTAATTTGATATGTGTAACGTCTGTTAAAGAGGGTTGGGGATTAATAGTTACAGAAGCAAATTCTCAAGGTACACCTGCCGTTGTTTATAATGTTGATGGATTGAGAGATGCTGTAAAAGATAAAGAAACTGGATTTGTTACAGAAAATAATACACCAAATGAATTGTCTAATAAAATTGTTCAGTTATTAGAAAATAAGGATGAATATGATAGAATGAGAACTAATGCTTATAATTTTTCAAAAGATATTAATTTTGAGAAATGTTATGATGATTTTATAAATGTTATTAATAAAATGTAATGGAAAATTTAGAACCGCTAGTTTCAGTTATAATACCAACTAAAAATTCTAGTAAAACATTAGAAAGATGTTTAGATTCTGTTAAAAATCAAACTTATAAGAATATTGAATTAATTGTTGTGTCTAAAGAAAAAATTGATTTGAATGTAGGGGATGCAAATATAAAAGTATTTGAAAAAAATGATTTAAATAAAACTGAAGCAAGGAATTTTGGTGTAAGCGCTTCAAATGGGCAATATATATTACATATTGATGGCGATATGTATTTAAATGATTTTATTATACAAGAATGTATTGACTCTAAAAAAGATATTATTGTTATACCAGAAATTGATAAAGGAATCAGTTTTATTAATAAAATTAGATCATTTGAATACAAGTTAATTTTAGATGATTATTATGTTGAATCACCTAGATTTTTTAAAAAAGATATTTTTTTAGAGCTTGGTGGATTTGATAATGATCTTGATCCTATGGATGAACAATCTATAGGTGCTAAAATAATTTTAAAAAAATATAATATTGAAAGAATTAAATCTTCTATATATGTTGAATCAGAAAATTCTTTAATAGAAATCGCTAAAAGAAAATTTTACAGAGGTCAGGTTTCTAAATTATTTAAATTGAAATATAAAAATTATAAACAATTTAATGTTATATATAGAGGAAGTTCTTTTTTAAAAAAAATTAAGAAAATAAGTAATATAAGTGATTTTATAATATTTATATTTTTAATTTTATTAAAAATATATGATTGGTTCTTTTTTTATCTTGGTTCATTATTTCCAAATAAAACCATAAGAAATACTTTAAAAAATAATAAAAACTCTGAAATTTTTAATAAAGAAGGTGATTATTATGAAAAGAAATTTTTTAAAAATTCTGTTGGTGGAGAATATGTAGATTCTTTGGAAAAAGATATAGTTTTGAAAATATTAAAAGAATTAAATTTTAGTGAAAATATTAGAATTTTGGATTTAGGCATGGGGCCCGGTAGATGGTCTAGATTGATGCTTGAAAATTTTCCTAATTCTGAAGTTTATGGCGTAGATTTATCTTCTAAAATGGTTGAAGCCGCAAAAAATAATTTAAGTGAATTTGGCGGTAGGTTTTTTTCTATCAATGCTAGTATGGATAAAATTCCATTTGAGGATAATTTTTTTGATATTATTGTTAATATTAGAGCTATAAAATATTTAAACAATTATAATGATGTTATATCTGAAATGTTTAGGGTTTCTAAAAATAATGCTATTAATATAGTGGAATTTCCTAAGACAAATATTTATCTAAAAATATTAAAAATTATTCCATTAAAATTGTTTGGTGATTATATAAATAGAATAAAAAGTTTTAGTATTAAAGATATAAAAAATATTTTTCAGCAAGACTATAGTTATAAAGTATATTTTACAATTCCAGCAACTTTATATGCTAAAATAAATAATAATTTTATTCTACTTTGTTTTAAAAATTTAGAAAAAATTCTTCCTAAGAATATATTCGGCAGAAGTATATTTGTTAAAAAAATAATAAATAAAAATAAATAATTATGATTTCTCTAGTAGCTATTAATTATAATGGTAAAAAATGGAATGAAAAATTTATAGAATCTATATTTAATCAAACATATAATGATTTTGAGTTAATTTTTGTTGATAATAAA
>CAYNYX010000123.1:0-1907 GCA_964401535.1 uncultured Muribaculaceae bacterium
CGTCATCCAAAACACCGAGCTGATGATACCCAAGCAGAAAAACAAAGACTCTCCCGACTCCGCAGTTTACAAACTGCAAAATGAGATGCAGAGAGAGCTTGAAAAGGAGCATCCGAGTGAGGAATATGTTCTTGAACGGATACGGCTGATCGCAGCCGAACGCTATAACTCCGAAGCCACAACCGTGATGCTCGCCGCGCAGACGGCGAAAAAGAGAGCCGCCATGATGACCGTTCAGAATGAATTCAATACCGAATACTTCAATGACATCGTGAACACGGTCTTCCTCGACGAAAACGGCGAGATAAGGATCATCACGAAAACAGATACCGAGATCACCGAAAGGAGCAAAACATAATGGATGTAAGGAAAATCCCCAAACGAACGGTCAGCGTCATCGAGCCGAAAAGCAAGCTGATCGTCGATAAAGAGAAATACCGTCAGAAGCGCGTAGCAGCTTACTGCCGTGTATCAACGGATTCCGAAGAACAGCTTACGAGCTATACCACGCAGAAAAAAGTCTACAGCGAGATGATCGCCGCAAACAAGGAATGGTTCTTCTCAGGCCTATACGCCGACGAGGGTATTTCAGGCACACGAGCCGACAAACGCCCACAGTTCAAAAAGATGATAAACGACTGCCTTGAAGGTAAGATCGACTATATCATCACAAAGTCGGTATCCCGCTTCGCCCGAAACACGGTCGAATGCCTCGAATATGTCAGACTCCTCAAGGCAAGAGGTATCGGCATCTTCTTCGAGGAACAAAACATCGATACGCTGAAAAGCGACAGCGAGCTATATCTCGTCATCTACGCAGGCTTCGCACAGTCTGAATCCGAAAGCATCAGCAAAAACATCACATGGAGCTTTCGGAAAAACTTCGAAGACGGAAAAGCGGTCTTCATGTACTCCAAATGGCTCGGGTACAAAAAGGGCGAAGACGGTATACCCGAAATCGTTCCCGAAGAAGCCGTCATCGTCGAACGCATCTATGACAGCTACCTTGCCGGCATGACTCCTCAGATGATATCGGATGAGCTTCGAGCGGAAAACATCAGTTTCCCCGGAAAGAACCTGTCCTTCAGCCGAGCCATGATCATCAATATACTAAAGAACGAGCGGTATAGCGGGGATTGCATCCTCCAAAAGACAGTTACACTTGACTGCATCTCCAAGACGCGAAAAAGGAATCGAGGTGAAGCTCCGATGTACCTTGTAGAAAACAGTCACCCGGCGATCATCAAGCGCGAGGATTTCAACAAGGTTCAAGAGGAAATGGCAAAACGACTTTCACGCCCACCGATATCACAGAAAACGGCGCTGACCTCCTCCGGAAAATACACGAAATACGCACTTACCGATGTGCTGATCTGCGGTGAATGCGGTAGTCGGTACAAGCGATGCACATGGTCGAAAAGGGGCAAGAAACGCGTCGTGTGGCGCTGTGTCAGCCGACTTGACAACGGAACGAAATACTGCGACACCTCCCCAACCCTCGATGATAACGCGCTGAAAAGCGCCGTTGTGCGTGCGCTGAACAAATTCAACGCCGAGGACACCGGAACATACCTCATGCTGATGAAAGCAACCATCGGCGAGGCAATCGGCATCAACGGCGGCAGCGACGAAATCGATCTGCTTGAAAGACGTGTCGAGACATTGAATAAAAAGATGCTCGGTATGGTCAACGAAAGCGTTCAGAGCGGTGAGGGCGTCGAAGGTCACGAGGATGAGTTCAAGGAAGTAGCCGACAGCATTGACCAACTCCAAAAGCGCATCAAAGCCATACGAGACAGCCTATCAAGAGACGGCTCGGCAGAAAAACGGTTGGCAGAAATACAAAGCGTCATTGACAACCGTAAACTACATGAAAATCAATACGATGACTCCATCGTCCGTCAGAT
>CAYNYX010000123.1:1917-3276 GCA_964401535.1 uncultured Muribaculaceae bacterium
GATGATCGAATGCATCAAGGTATACGCTGACGGAAGACTCGAAGTCATCTTCGGCGGTGGGTTTACAGTAGAGGAAACGATAGAAGAACAGCAGGACTAACCGTCCTGCTCGGCGGATAGCTGGTCGTCATCGTCAGTATAACTTGTTTTATCGTCGCTATCATCATCTTGGGCATACAGCTTATTCCACTTTAACGGAGATTTGAACTTCCGGTTGTAAGCGAGTAGCATTGCTTCCGCATAGCCGAGAGAACCCGGTCTCCGTTCTTTTGCTGTTCGTGATAGTTCCTTGATGGGAACTGCTCCGACTTTCTCTTTAAAGACATCGTCGCGCATGGTATCCCCGAAAGCAACGATCAGACGCGCAATACCTTTCAATATTTTTCCGGTAAGTGAGTTGTCATCGCCTTCCCATGCACCGACACAAAGCCGAATGGAACGGTCGAGTACATGGTAGCCGTACTTGTCGTATATTGCTTCAAGCGAGGAAACTGCCGCGATCATACCGGGAGCTTTGCTGATACCAATGGTGAGGTCATATGACTCTACAAGCGAGCGGATGATAAGCTGCTTGTCATTGCCGGCTTCTATATTTGCCATGAAGACCTCATACGGTTGAAGCGTTTTCACATACTTCATTTGGTTTGCGAAAATATCCGCTTCCTGTTGGTACTCAAGATCGTCATAGATCATGCACCATACCGGAGTGTCCCGTGAACCGGAAACGAGTGCGACTATCTCAATTGTGTGCTGCCCATTAAAAACATAGTTGATTCCATCACGACGGCTGACCTTGACAGGATTGATTTGGCACAGGTCGAAGTTCGCGGCAGCGCGCTTGACATGGCTGATCGAAATGCTGCGCTGATAGTCTTGATTGGATACCAAGTTCTTAATGGGTATCTGCTCAAAATGCACGTTAGGTACATATGGGCTCCAATCGTCCATATTCATCACTCCTCCTTTACCGAATCGAGTATCTGATCGATCTTCTCCTGTAATTCGTTCAATGCCTTGATCAGATTATTCCTTGCTTTACCGGATATCCTTTTGAAGTCTGCCACTGAGCAAGTACGATCAATAGAACCTGTCCAAGACGGAATAGTGAGGACAAGCCCTGAGACTTCCGCATCGGGATCGTATTCCGGCATGGTTTTGATTGCCGGTATCGGATCTATTTGAACGTCTCGACCTGCTGTGCTGGTCTGATTCTTTATGCTTTCGCGTGTGTGGCTATATTTGACGAAAGCCTGCGGAGACTTTATCATCTGTGTGCTCAACCTCTTGATATCACCGGATTTTTGCTTTGACAGTTCCACAATGTTTTCATGAGATATCTTCATCCTTCCCGATAATATC
>CAYNYX010000124.1:0-3241 GCA_964401535.1 uncultured Muribaculaceae bacterium
GAATTATATCTTTTTCCATTCTATTATGTGTACCTATATATAAAAATTCACTATTTGGTTCTTTTTCTTTTATTTTGTTTATGATTGCTAAAGCAGGATAGATATGTCCTCCTGTTCCTCCAGCTGAGATAATAACTCTCATAATTCACTTCCTTTATTAATTATATTACTTATTTTTTAATTATATTTGTATAAAATGAATCCCATAATTTACTTACATTTTCTTTACTATAATAATTACTTATATATTTAGAGTTTTCACTTTGTTCTTTATATAATTTTTTATTATCTTTTAATTCATTTAATTTTATAATAAATTCTTTATTATTTTTACCACTTACATATTTTTTAAATAAAATATCTTCATATAAATCTAAGTCTCTTAATAATAATGGCATATTCAAATTAACCGCTTCTAATATAGACATTGGAAATAATTCATTATATGATGGCATAAATAAAACATCAGCTATATTAAACATATCATTCATTTTATCTCTTTTAATTATTCCTGTAAATCTTACATTTTTAGGAGGATTTTCATATACTTTTTTAAGTTCTTCATAACCATCTGTTATAGCTCCAAAACTAAATCCACCACACCAAATAAATTCAATATCAGGACATTTCTTAGCGACTTCTACAAAATCCATAACACCTTTTCTTGTTTGAACTTGTCCTACTCCTAATACTACAAATTTATTTTTATCTATTTTTAATTCTTTTTTTAATTTTTCTTCTTCTTTTTTATCTTTTTTATAAAATTTATCTTTTGATACATAATTAGGTATATAAGTTATTCTTTCTTTTTCTATTCCATATCTTTCTAAATCATTTATAAATATAGGATTTACTACTACTAAATGTTTAGCTTTTTTATAGAATTTAACTACATACCATTTAAATATTTTAAATATTGGTTTTGGTAACTTAATACTACCATCTAGAGTATGTGGTAAGAAATGCACATAACATACACTAACTCCATTATTCATTTTAAAGTAATATGTAGGATTTACTGTATGAACATGAGTTATATCAAATTTACCTCTTTTATTTATTGACACATTAAATTTTTTATTTGATTTTAATAAATTTATTAATTCTAAATAAGCACTTCCTACACCTTGTCCATCTACGCTATCCGCTTTAGATAACATATTTATTTTTATCATAAAACCACCTAATATAATTATATACTTTTTATTAAGTAATATCAACTAATATTACATCTTCTCCTATTTTTTTTATTTGATCCCATTTAATAGATACTTCATTTTTATTTGAAAAAAAAGATACTAAAAATGCTGTTTTTTCTATTATTATTTCATCCATTAAACCTTCAGTATTTATATGTATATCGATGATATTACCTATTTTTTTACCATCATTAACATTTATTATGTCTTTTTTTTGTAAGTCTGATAATCTCATTTTATCACCTATTAAATTATATGAAAAAACTTGACATAAAGAAGTCAAGTTTTATACATAATCAGTATAAATTAGCCTAGATATTATTATCAATTTTTATACTGATATTACTCACATTTTAATTTGAAAACCTTTCTCATGATCATCATAGGATTTTGACTGATCATCTATATAATTTAATATTTCTACAAGGTTTTCTTTTTTTAACATTTCTGGTTCTTCTAATGCCTTTACCATACTTGAAACACTGGCTTTACTTTTTGCTGATGCCAATGTTTTTATAATTTCTAAAGCATCTTTTCTTTCAAATATCTTATTGACAATATCGTTATTTGATAATAACAAATAAATATATTTAGATGCATTATAATCATTTACATTAGGATTATGCTCACTAAAACCATCAGCATTTTTAGGTTCTTCGTCATTTTTATATTCTTCATCATAATTATTAGCTATAGTCATTATTTTTAAAATTTCTAAAATTTCTTTTCTGTTAAGTATATCAGGAATGTTGATAGTATGCCAAATATTACTTATACAATTTGGATTACTATATTGTGCATATGATAATAATTTAACTATTTCTAAAAAATTTTTATTTTTTACTAATAAAGGATTTTCTAACATATAACAGCCATAATGGGTGAAAAATGAACTTCCTAGTAATTTTAATATTTCACCTACATCTTGTCCCATTATCTCAAGATTATTTACTAATTGTAAAAGTCTTTCTTTTGAATAAACATTTGAAAATATGTCAATAATTGTTAACAATTCATTTCTCTTCATTAATGTAGGATTATGGATTATTTTCAACAATAATTCTCTATCTTCTTTTGAAACAAATTCACTAGCTTTATTTATTATTTCTAAATAATTTCCTTTTTCCATTATTTTTGGTTCATGTAATAATTCAAACAAATTTTTTAGATTAAAATGAGATTTACTTCTATCCTTTTTATTACCAACTTCATAAGCAAAGTCAATTATTTTTAAAATATCTTCTCTTTTCATTATTTCAGAATCTTGAATTAATTGATATATAGTATCATTCTCATATCCTAATTGTTTTAAAATTAGTTTAGCATATGAATCACTATAAACTTGAACATCAATAATTTTTGCTATTATTTTTAAAGCTTCTTTTCTTTCCATTATGTTTGGATTATTTATTAATTCTTCTAATGGCATGTAACTAATTAAATATTTTGATTTTGCTTTATCAACCAATTCCATTTTTTCATATATGCTATTTAGTGCTTCTATATCAGACTTATCCATTACTCTAGGTGCTTGTATCAATTTAAGTAAAATGTCCTTGCAATCTATATTTTCAAATTTCGCACCAATATTCATTATTTCTAAAATATCATCATTTTCTATTAATATAGATTCTTGCATCATTTCACATATACATTTTACTTGTTCCCATGTCTTTATTTCTAAACTATCGCATTTTTTTAAACATAAATTATTATTATATAAACATAACATTAAAGTTTGTTGATTTTCAGAAGAATTTAAAATAGTTTCAGCAAACTTTGTATCAATACGCAATAATTTTAATAAATTAAAACGTTTTTCAAAACAATCCTTATACTCTCTAAAAAAATTGATTTTTTTCATAACTAGCAATAATTTAATTGCCAAATACTTTTGATATATAAAATTTGTCATAATTGACCCCCTTAAAATTAATTGATATGTATTATATCATTATATTTATTATATGTCAAATCCATTTTGTAAATGATAGTGTAAAATGGTTTGGGGATGGGTATACAAAAAGGAAGACCTTTTGTTA
>CAYNYX010000125.1:0-2628 GCA_964401535.1 uncultured Muribaculaceae bacterium
ATGGGAGGTTAAAATGACTTTTAAATTTAATAATGTTTATATAAATGATGCTGTTACAGTAGCTGGTCCTTATGAAAAAAAAGGACCTTTAGGTAAATATTTTAATTATACATATAAAGATTTATATTGTGGCGCATCATCTTTTGAAGAAGCTGAAGTAAATATGATTAAAAAAGGTTTTAGTTTATTAAATAAAACTGCTGATTTATTTATATCAGGTGATTTATTAAATCAAATAGTTGCTTCTTCCTATGCTGCATCAATTATAAAATTACCATTTATAGGAATATATAATGCATGTGCAACAAGTGTATTAGGGCTTATTATTGGATCTTGTTTAGTAGATAATAATATGGTAAATAATGTTGTAACTTCAGCTTCATCTCATAATAATAGTTCTGAAAAACAATTTAGATATCCAGTTGAATATGGTGCACCCAAGAAAAAAACAACTACATTTACTTGTACAGGAGCTGGTTTAGCATATATTAGTAAAGAAAAATCTCCAATTAAGGTAGAATGTGGAACTATTGGTAGTGTTGTTGATATGGGTATTAAAGATGTTTATAATATGGGAGCAGTTATGGCTCCAGCAGCAGCTAAAGTTATTTATGATCATTTAACTGATACTAATAGAAGTATAGATTACTATGATTTAATAGTAACTGGTGATTTAGGTATTTATGGTAAAAATATTTTAAAAGAATGTTTAATAAAGGATTATGATTTATATTTGAATAATTATGATGATTGTGGAGTTATGATTTATGATCTTGATAATCAGCCAGTATATGCGGGAGCATCAGGGGCAGGATGTTTACCATTAGTATCTTATAGTTACATATTTGACGAAATGAAAAAAGGTAAATATAAAAAGGTATTGTTAGTAGCAACAGGTGCTTTGCATTCACCAACAATGGTTAATTTAAAATTAAGTATACCTGCTATTGCTCATGCAATTAGTTTGGAGGTTCTATGATTTATTTAAATGCGTTTATATTTTGTGGAGTTGTTTGTTTAATTGGACAAATTATTTTAGATAATACAAGGCTTACACCTGGTCATGTCACAAGTTTATTTGTAGTTGTAGGAGCTTTTCTAGATGTATTTGGTATCTATGATAAGTTTATTATATGGGCTGGGGGAGGAGCTAGTGTTCCTATAACTAGCTTTGGTCATTTACTCATTCATGGAGCCATGGATGGTGCTTTAGAAAGTGGTTATATGGGATTATTAACAGGTGTATTTAGTTTAACAGCTTCTGGTATTTCATCAGCTATAGTATTTTCATTTCTACTTTCATTTATATTCAAACCAAAAGACTAATATCATTTAGATATTAGTCATATTGTATTTTGGTTCACATGTTATATTTATTTTTAAATTTCTTAGTGCATTATAATCTGAATTTTCTAGAATATAAGATGCGTGAGCATCACAATTTTCTAGTTTTTTTAAATTATTTAAAGCTTTATTAACAATTGGATTTGTTACACTGCATATTGATAAAGCGATTAATAATTCTTGTAAATTAAGAGTTTGATCTGATGTTTTGTTTTTTAATTTGGTAATTGGCTCTAATATAGATGGTGATAATAAATCAACATCATCAGGTATATTAGTTAATTCTTTAATAGCGTTTAAAAGTAGGGAAGAAGAAGCGGATAAAAGTTTAGTTCTTTTTCCTGTTATTATTTTATTATTAGGTAATTCTATAGCAACACATGGTCTTGATGTTTCAGTATATGTAGTGTTTGCTATATCAATAACTGGTCTAATACTTTCATCTATATCTAATTCATTGATTAAAAGTTTAATTCTTTTAGGTATTTCTTCATCTATATTATCAGTTTTTTGATCACATAATGCTTTATAATATCTTCTTATAATTTCTTTTTTAGCTGCTATTTGAATTATTTCATCGTTGGTTATACAAGAACCTATTGAATTAACTCCCATATCAGTAGGTGATTTATATATATCAGAATTAGTTACTTTATTTAAGATGTTTTTTAAAATAGGAAATACTTCTAAGTCTCTATTATAGTTAACAGTACTAATTCCATATTCTTCTAAGTGAAAATAGTCAATCATATTTATATCATTTAAATCAGCTGTAGCGGCTTCATAAGCTACATTTACAGGATGTTTTAAAGGTAAACTCCATACTGGAAATGTTTCAAATTTAGCATAACCAGCTTTTATTCCTTTTTTATTTTCATGATATAGTTGAGAAAGACAAGTTGCTAATTTGCCACTACATGGTCCAGGGGCATTTACAACAACTAATGGTTTTGTTGTTTTTATATATGGATTAGCACCATATCCTTCTTCACTTACTATGGTATCAATATCAGTTGGATATCCTTTAGTAGGAGTATGAATATAGGTTTTTATTCCCATTGATTCTAGTTTTTCTTTGAATTTCAAAGCACTTTCTTGACCTTTATATAATGTTATTACAACACTATTAACAGGTATGTTATAATCTTTTAATGTTTTGATTAATCTAATTATTTCTATATCATAAGTAATACCATAATCAGCTCTTATTTTTTTCTTTTCAATATCTTTAGCATTTATACAAAATATTACTTCTGCTTGATCTTTTAATTCTTCCAATAATCT
>CAYNYX010000125.1:2638-3237 GCA_964401535.1 uncultured Muribaculaceae bacterium
CGAGCAGACGGAAAATTCTTTGCTGTACGCTGTCAGACAATTCTGGGAACCGATTGTCATCCTTAAAAATCCTGTGGAGCTCGTATTTAGGCACCTTTCCCAACCCCCTTGAATATTTGAGCAAAGTATTTCTGAAGGAATTCTTCCAATAATCTTATTTTGGCATTTAATTCAAATCCTGGTAAGATTCTTTTAGCGTGGTAATCATCTAGTAGTTTACCACCAAATTCTAAGTATAGTTTGTCAAACATTTTAATTCTTTTTAAAATTGTTTCGGTTTGGTTTTTTACATATAATTCATTATCAAATCCTTTTTCCATTTTACTGCTCCTTTATTATTATATAAATATCTTAACAAGATTTTTTTTGATTTTCAATAGATTATTTTAATAAAAAAAATTTCCCAAGTTTTTAATAAAAAAATATTTACATGAATATAAAAATAAGGTATAATTTAAATAGTCACCCACTTATAGGTGATAATGCAGGTGTGGTTCAATGGTAGAATGCGACCTTGCCAAGGTTGAGACGCGAGTCCGATTCTCGTCACTTGCTCCAATGGTGAATCTGTTCGAACTATATGTTTGAACTTAATGATA
>CAYNYX010000126.1:0-3235 GCA_964401535.1 uncultured Muribaculaceae bacterium
CTATCCATACTAACAACTCACTTAATACAATTGAAAGATTATTGGATATGGATGTTGAAAGATATTTGCTTGCTTCTGCATTAACTGGTATTATTTCACAAAAATTAGCACGTCGTTTATGTCCTAATTGTCGTTCATTAAGAAAAACAAATGAATATGAAAAAAAATTATTTAAAAAAGTTTTAAATAAAAAAGTTGATGAAGTATATACTGTTGAAGGTTGTGAAGAATGTGGTAATGGATATCGTGGAAGAATTGCGATTCATGAAGTATTATTAATCAATCAAGAAATAAAAGATGCTTTAAGTAATGGTATTAAAAAAGATGAATTAAGAGAATTAGTATATACATCTGATGTTACTACCCTACTTCAAGATGGTTTGGAAAAAGTTGTTGATGGCTATACTACATTTGAAGAAATCTTAAAAATAATAGAATTAGATGATGATGATAAATTAGCTGGTTTCTTAGATTTAAAATCTGCTCTTGCGTATGCTGATATGGCAAAAGAAAAAGCAAATGATGATAAAAATGAAACTAAAACAGAAGAAACAACTGATATAAAAGAAGAAACTAAAATAGATGAAAATAATCAAGATGCAACTGATACACCTGCTGAACAAGATATAATAGATGAAATGAATGCTCTTGATGAAGAAAATAAAGAAGAAAAAAATAAAGATTAATTTCTTTATTTTTTTATATCAACTTTATTTTTTGATTGTATTTTAAATATTATTTTATTTATATTTATTGGTTTTATTATCAAATAATATAAATTAATTAAAATCTTACCATTTAATATAAATAATTTAATTTTATGTTTTTTACACCACTTAGGAGCATATTTTTTAAAATTCAAAAGTAATTCTTTTTTATATTTATATTTATTATCTTTAAAATAAGGTAACTTAAATAATATCAAACTAATAACATTATTTTTAAATATATTTTCAATATAATCATTACTATCAGGTTTATTATATAACTTACTTATCTTATCCATAACTATTATATAATCTAAATGTTTATCTGATATAGTTTTAGAAATTGAATTCAAATTTTGAACATAATGATACAATGGTTCATTATAAAATCTATATTTATGACTATTTAATTTAACTCTTAAATTAAATATACCATCTTCATAACATCTTATATCATTATCAAATCTAATATTTGATATAACACTTCTTTTATATAAAACTCCAATTACATATCTTAAATTGTTTTTTGAATTAAAATCTTTATAAAACTCCATATTTTCATATTCTTTAAAATTATATTCTTTATAATATTTATTTTTTTTATTTATTATAGCTTCAAATAATAAAGGAGTTTCAACAATATCATAATCTTTTTCTTTTTGAATTTTTAACAATTTTTCAATATAATCATTTTCAATATAATCATCACTATCTATAAATAAAATAAACTCCCCTTTTGCTAAATCTAAAGCTTTATTTCTTGAAACACTAATACCACTATTTTTTTGATCAATTAAAATTATATTATTATATTTCTTTAATTTATCTAATGTATCATCGTTAGAACCATCATTTACAACAATTATTTCAATATCTTTTATACTTTGATTTATTATACTATTTATGCATCTATCTATATATAAAGATGCATTATATGCAGGAACAATGATAGATACTTTCATCTATAAAAATTCAATATTGTTTCTAAATTAATTTGTGATAATAAAATAATAACAGCTCCTGCACTTAAGAAAGGTCCAAATGGTATAATATTATCTTTTTTCTTTTTCATAAAAATAAGAGATATTGGTAATCCTATAATTGCACCTATAAATATTGAACAAATGGCCATATCAAATCCTAATACTAAACCAAATATAAACATCAGTTTAATATCACCACCACCCATAGAATCTTGTTTAAATAAGAAATTACCAAATAATCTTAATAAATACATAATTACAAATGAAATTAAACCATTTAAAAGACCAATACCTAATGTTTTAAAACCATAAATAAATATTATTTCTATTATTAATAGAATTCCTGATACTATTAGAACACTATCTGATATTATCATATATTCAATATCACTTAATACTACTATTAAAAGCATTGATATAAATGTTAAAGCTATTATAAGTTGTAAACTAAATCCAAATGAGAGGTATGCTAAAGAAAATAATATTCCAGATGATAATTCAAATAAAGGATATAAAATAGAAAGTTTAGCCTTACATTTTTTACATTTTCCACCTTGAATTATATATGAAAAAATAGGAATTAACTCTATAGGTGTTAATCTATGATTGCAGTTATTACAATGAGAAGGAGGGAATACAATTGATTCCCCCTTTGGTACTCTATCTGCTACAACCATATAAAATGAACCTAAAGTTATTCCTAATATGAAGAATAAAATTATAAAATTCATGTTGTTTCCCCCTAACCTACACCTTGTACTGAACTATACATACTAAACATTGGTACTACGATTGCTAAAACTATAATACCTACTATTACTGTTAAGAATATAATTAATATAGGTTCTATAAATGTTTTAATTCTAGTAACAGAGTTTCTATGTAATTCTTGATAATAATTTCCAACTTTATCCATCATTTCTGGTAATTGACCAGTTTTTTCACCAGTTACAATCATTTCATAAGCTGGTAATGGGAAAGCCCAATGATTAAATGCTTCAGATATTTTTTCACCTTTAGCAATGTTATTAATTGTATCTAAAATTATCATTTTGTATACTTCATTATTAGTGATCTTATTTAAAATTTCCATACTATCAGTTATAAAGACATTATGTGATAATAAAGTTCCTAATGTTTGAGTAAACATTGTTACTTCATTATATATTATTATATTTCCAAAAACAGGTAAACGCATAATTAGAAGTTGAATTACTGTTCTAAATGCTTTAATATTTTTATATAAATATAAGAATATTAATATAAATACAACAATTCCTATACCTACCCACATAATATTAGCTTGTAAGAAATTACTTATACCTAATATAATTCTAGTTATTTGTGGCACTTGAACATTATCCATTGATTCATATATTGCTACAAATTTAGGTATAATATATAACATAATAAATGTTAAAACACCAAGTGCAACAAGTAAAACGATAAGTGGATATGTTAATGCTGTTATCATTTGTTGTTTAGTCTTATGAGTTTCTTCATAGTAATCAGCCATTTTATCTAAGGCTTCAGGTAATTCACCAG
>CAYNYX010000127.1:0-3231 GCA_964401535.1 uncultured Muribaculaceae bacterium
TGAATTAGGGTTCATATGATTTTTTAAATGTGTCTACTTTTTGTTGACTTATTCAATATTATAATAATACCCTATTTTTTTATTTCCTCTAATTTAACACTAACTAATTTACTAACACCGGATTCTTGCATAGTAATACCATATAAAGTATCTACATATTCCATAGTTTTTTTCTTATGTGTTATTAAAATAAATTGAGTTTTTTCTTTTAAACCAATTAAATATTTACCAAATGAATCAACATTTACTTCATCTAATGCAGCTTCTACTTCATCTAAAATACAAAAAGGTGCTGGTCTTGATTTAATTATTGCGAATAAAAGTGATATAGCTGTAAATGTTTTTTCTCCTCCTGATAATAAAGAAATACTAGTTAACTTCTTACCAGGTGGACAGGCTATTATATCAATACCTGTTTCATTTATATTGGATGGATCAGTTAGTTTTAAAGATGCATCTCCACCATTAAACAATTCTTTAAATGTTTTACTAAAATTAGATTCAATTAATTTAAAGGTACTTAAAAATTCTTTTTCCATTACTGAATCCATTTCATTTATTATTTCTAATAGAGTATTAGAAGCCTTAACCAAATCTTCTCTACCACTTAATAAATATTCATATCTAGTACTAACTTTTTCATATTCAGCAGGTGCCAAAACATTTACTTCACCTAATTCTTTTAAATTCCTTTTCAAAGAATTAACTTTATTTCTAGCTATATTACTATCTATTTCTAATTTATAAACATTTTTAGCATCTTCATATGTAAGTGAATAACTCTCATTTAAATTATTTAATAAATTATCTAATTTAACATCCATTCTATTTAAATCAATTTCTTTATTTTTTAAATCATTAGATAATTCGTTATGTAAACTATTTTCTTTCTTTAAATTATGTTCAAAAGTTAATAATTCTTCACTTAAATTTTCTTTTTCTTTTATTAAATTATTATATTCATTACTTATATTATCTTTATCTTGTACTAATTTATAATATTCATTTATTATATCTTCTTCATCTTTAGTTAAATTACCATTTATTAAATTATTGATTCCTCTTATTTCTAACTCAATATCTTCTAAATTAATATTTATTTCTTTTCTTATATTTTCTTTAGATTCTCTTAGTTCTTTTTTATTAATTAAATCTTTATTAACTAAATATATTTCATCTTCTTTTAATTTAATTTCATGATCTATTTCATTAATACTATTTTCTAAATAAGATATCTTTTCTTCATTATTTTTATTTTCAAATAATAATTTTTCTAATTCATATTTATCAGTTATAGTATTTCTTATTTTACCTTGATTACCACCAGTAATAGATCCCCCTACATTGATAACTTGTCCATCTAAAGTAACGATTTTATAAGAATTTCTTATTTGTTTTGATATATTATTAGCACTATCTATATCTTTAGTTACAATTACATTACCTAATTGATTTAATACAATATCATGATATTTTTTATCATATTTAACTAAATCACTAGCAATACCAATAAAACATTCATTCTTTTTTATTTTATCTAATGTATCTAAATCTATATTTCTAGGTTTAATAATATTAATTGGGAAGAATGTAGCTCTACCTATATTATTATTTTTTAAATAATTAACTGCTTCTTTAGCTGATACTTCATTATCAACAATTATATTAGTTGCTGATAAACCTAAAGATGTTGATATTGCTAAACTATATTCATTATCTATTTCTAGGATATTTCCTATAACATCATGAATACCTGATAATTTAGGATTATCTAAAACACTTTTAACAGCATAAGGTAAATTAGAATTATTTTCTATTTGTTCTTTTAAATTATCTATTTTATTATTATTTATTAATTCTAATTTATTTAAATTACTTATATCTAATTGTAAATTATTTTTTTTATTTTTAACTACATTTAAATCTTCATTTTTCTTATTTAATTTATTTACTAATTCTTCTTCTTCTTTACTTATATTAATAAATTCATTATTTATTATATTTAAATCATTTTGTAATTTCTTTTCTTTTTCTTTTAAATCAACTAAATTATTATGTAATTTTGTATCATTAGCATTATACTTTTGTCTTTCTAAAATAAGTTGTTTTTTAGAATTAGTTTTTTCTACATTACTAGTTATATCTAATAATTCTTTATTTTTATTTTGAATTTTTTCATCTATTTTACTTATTTTAGATTTAAATTCTTCTATTTTTATTTCATCTATATTATTAGTCGTAACCATTTTATCTAATTTAGTAGTTAATTCTTCTACTTCTTTTTTAACATTATGATATTTTCTGTTTATATCAGTTATATCATTTGTTATTAAAGCTATTTCTATATTTTGTAACTCTTCTTTTATACTTAAATAATTAACAGCTTTTTCTTTTTGTTCTTTTAAAGGTTCAATTTGAATTTCTAATTCTTTAATTATATCATTTACCCTATTCATATTATCATGAGTTTTTTCTAGTTTTCTTAAAGCTTCTTCTTTTCTTTTTTTATACTTTAAAACTCCTGCTGCTTCTTCAAATATAATTCTTCTATCACTTGGTTTATTAGATAATATTTCATCTATTTTACCTTGTGAAATTATATTAAATGATTCTTTTGCTATTCCACTATCCATCAATAAATCTGATATATCTTTTAACCTTACTTTTTCATTATTAATGTAATATTCATTTGTTCCATCTTTATAAACTCTACGTTTAATTGCTACTTCATTAAAATCAATATTTAAATATCTATCAGTATTATCAAGTACTAATGTTACAGATGCTACATTAAGGGGATTTCTTGATTTAGATCCTGAAAATATAACATCAGTCATATTTCCATCTCCTCTTAATGATTTAATGGATTGCTCACCTAATACCCATCTAACAGCATCAACAACATTGCTTTTACCACTACCATTAGGGCCTACAATTCCTGTAATGCCTTTATTTAATTCTATATTAATTTTATCAGCAAATGATTTAAAACCATGTGCTTTTATTTCTTTTAAATACATACTATCACCTTAATAAATCTATATTCATTATACTATAAAACAATAAAAACACAAAGCTTTTTGTGTTTTTATATATTTTATTTATTACTTATGGGCGTGTAGCTGCTTTATAGCAATACATACTGCTTCCAGAACCAGAATATGAACTCCATCCTGATGGACAATAGTAAGTATAACCATTACAATATGAACCACATGATGAGTCTGAACC
>CAYNYX010000128.1:0-3218 GCA_964401535.1 uncultured Muribaculaceae bacterium
TGTTCTGATACTACATATCTTGACCAATTTACAGTTGAACCTGATGCTGTATAAACACTTCTTGAGCCTGTACATGTTTCACATGATGTACATGTTGATGAACATGTTGTACATGTTTTAGGTACAATTCTTGATGTTGATATAGTACTAGTCCTAGTTAAAGTAACTGTACACTTTGAACTTGTGCATGTAGAAGCAGTTATATCTGAAGTCCATTTAGTACAACTAAATGAATAAAATGTATCCCATGCAAGACAACCAGAACCTAAACAACCAGAACCTAAACAACCAGAACCTAAACAAGCACCTGGGCCAGAAACCCAATTAGTACATCTATCTGCGTATTCATATCTTGCACAAACTCTTTCTAATGTAGATTTTGTACAACCCGATGTAGTACAACCAGAACCAGCACAAGCTGATCCTGCGCAAGCTGATCCGGCACAGGCCGAACCTTTACATGTAGATCCTAAACAAGCATATCCCGCACAATTAAGTCCAGACGACCAGCTAGTACATGGGCCTTGTACATTGTATCTAGAACATGTAGATAAAGGGGTCGTATAATAAGCTTTGCAAGAATAACTTGCACATGCACCTGGAACTGATATCCAAGATATACATTTTCCATTTGTAGTATATCTATTACATGCTGATGATGCAGAATATCTTGCACATGCAGAACTACCACAATATGTAGAATAACCTGTTGAATAACAAGTTGATGTAGCTATACTGCTATATCTAGCACATGCTGATGATACTGTTGATTTAGTACAACTAGATCTTGTACAATTATATCCAGAACAAGTAGATTTTGAACAAGTAGATTTTGAACAAGTAGATTTTGTACAACTAGAACCTAAACATCCATAACCTTGACATACTACATTATTACTATAAGATCCACAGGATGTTTGAGTACTATATCCCATACATACTGATGATGTACTCCATGTAGTACAACCTGATTTTGTACAACCAGAACCTAAACATCCATAATTAGCACATGAAGAAGATGTTGGTACATTAACTCCCCCTGCACATTCTGCAGGTCCATAAATATATCTATAATAATAGTCATACCCTCCACAATATGGATTTGGTTCATATATAATATATGGTTCTGTATAATCACACGAATAATCAGTACATCCACAAGCATAATTTGAACAATTACAATCATAATTATAAGATTCTGAACTTGTTGAATATGTTGAATTACAAGAACCAGATGCACTTGCCACATATGATGTTGATATTACTCCTGATGTTGCTGTTGGAGCTGCTATAGTACTAGTACTAGCACTTGATAAAGTATTTTTAGTATGAGTTGATGTAACTGAACTTAAATCGGTACTAGAACCACTATAACATGTCCCTGTAGTATTAGCGGAAGCTGTATATTTAGTATATGCTGTTGATGCGTTTGCTAAAGCATAGTATACATTGCTACCACTTGTTGTCATTGTCCAAAAGTTAGTATTTGATGCATTCGCTATAGAAGGACTCAACTCATTTGTTTTTATTAATCTAACATAAGCTCCTGCTTCATTATCATAAATAAGGCCAGTTTTTTGACTATCTGATAAAATAGCAGATTTACTATTTAACCATGTTGTATTTAGATAATTTTTTATAGTTGAAGTAGACCAAGTATTATTTGAACCAAATGCACTTGTTGTTACATTAGATTTAGTAATTAAAGTTACTGTATCACCATTATCTTTAACTACCAAGAAATCTACTCCACCATATGTAACCGTTGAACCTACTGTATATGATTTACTAGGAACACCAGTATATTTAGCATTAACAATTATTATTTTAGTACTATATGATGATAAACCAGTACTTTTTGTTACAGTACAATTTAGTATGTGCAAACCAACAGATAAAGTATTTGTATTCGTTACATTATCATCATTATTAGTTGTATCTATACAACTTGTATTTGATATAGATGCAGCTCCATTTTGTGAATAATTAAAGTATGTTGATAGTATAACATTACTATCTCCTTCTGTTATTGTTTCTGATTCCAATAATTTTGGTTCTATTATTGGGCTATTTTTGTCAATATAAGTTACTTGATAAGCTGATACTGTTCCTAATTTTCCTGCATTACTTACTGCTCTCATATATATATAACTTATTCCATTTGTTGTATCAGTAACACTATTCCCATCTACCCAACTTCCGCCTGTTTGAGTTGTACTAGATGTACTTATATAATATTGATATTTTGCGATTCCACTCGTTGCTGTTGATGCTGTACTTACACTAATTGTTCTACTTGTTGCATAGCTTGTACTTCCTCCAGTTAATACTGGAGCAGTTGGCACTCCTGTTTCTAATTTAGATATATAATTCGAATTAGTTGAACATAAACCTGCCCCACTACATATTTTTGCGTAATATGTTGTTCCTGCTGTTGATGTTGTTACATTTATATTTATCCCTATTGTAGTTGGATTTGTAGTAGTTCCATAATAATAAGTATTTCCACTTATATTATTTCCACCACTTAAAGTTAAAGTATAACTACCTACATGCCAATTATTACTTAAAATTGAATCACTTGATGTAAAAGTTGGTGCTGATGGTGTTTCTTTATCTAATTTAACTACATAATTTGCATTAGTAGAACATGTCCCAACCGCATTACATGCTTTTACATAATATGTCGTTTCAGCAGTATTTTCAGTTACATTTATCGTACTGCCAGTATTTGTCATGTTATTTATATTTGTTCCATAATAATAAGTTACACCACTTGGTGAAGATGAACCACTAAATGTTAATATAAAATTATTTGTATGCCAATTATTGCTTAGAATTGAATCATTTGCTGTAATAGTAGGTACTTCTGGAGTTTTTGAATCAATATTCCCTACTACAATCGTTTCACTACCAGAATAATTAACACCATCATAAGTTCTTGCGAATATTTCAGTTCCTGATACTGTTACTGGTATATCAATACTATTGCTATCATTTCTAGTCCATGCACCATTATTAATTTTATAATAATTATTAAATCCTTCCGGATATGTTATTGTTACTATTTTACTCTTTGCCCATCCTAATTTATCTACAACAATAGTTGGTGAAATCATATTATCAGTTGTTCCAACTATCATTTCACTTACTTTTGGTGGTATTCCAGCATTATTTGTTACTCTTACTTTTATATTATATGAACCTATTGTTAAATT
>CAYNYX010000129.1:0-3188 GCA_964401535.1 uncultured Muribaculaceae bacterium
TTTCATTTTAGGTAAATAAAATGGAATTAGCTATCTCAATAATTGCATTAGTTATTTCGGTTGGTTCAATATTAATAACATTTTTTACGTGGAAGAGTGACAGAAAAAACGAGTGGTATTGGAATATTGTGTTAAATCCGGTAAATGAACAAATAAAAAAATTGATAAGTATAAGCGATACTATTTCTGACAATCAGGAACGTGCAACAGAAATTAATAGAATTTTTAGAATTATAAAAAAATCTGTATCATTTTTAGAAATTAGTTATTCAACTGAAAAAACGAATAAAATTCAAGAATTTATTGAAAATGAACAAAATAATATTATTTCTAAAATGTTTCAAGAAAACGAAAATTATTTAGAAAAAATCAATAATTTTGAAATAGGATTATATAAAAAAATTTCAAATTTAATTTTACATAACAAAAACGAAGATTGAGTTTTAGTCTTCGTTTTCTAAACTATCAAATTTATTAACTATTTCATTTAAACTACTATTAAACATATGGGAATATGTATTTAATGTTTCTTCAATTTTTGTATGACCTAAATATTTTGCAACCAATGTAACATTTGATCCTTTATCAATCAATAGGGAAGCACATGAATGTCTAAAATCGTGAAGTCTTATTTCTTTAATACCAGCTTTATTTGCAAGTATTCTTTTGTGATCTGATAAAGCATTAGCGCTCATTGGAAATGCATCTCCACATACAAAGTAATCATCAGTAAATCCATTTACTTTAGATGCCTCTAATTTGAACGTTTGAAGGCTTGTACGAAGAGTTTTACATATAGGTAGGGTTCTTATACTACTTTTAGTTTTAGGGACAGAAAAATGGAAGTTTTTAATAGTTCCACTTCTTGAAGTTATTTGTTTTGATACTGATAAAGTATTTCTAGAAAAATCAATATCTTTCCATTGTAGTCCTAATAATTCTCCTCGTCTTAATCCACAGAAATATAGTGTTTGAAATATAGTTATCCATTTTATATCTTCTTCAGCAGAAATAAATTTTTGGAATTCTTCATAAGTATAAAAGAGCATTTCTTTTTTTATTTCATTTGGATTATTAAAATTTGTCATTTTAGGATATATTTTAACAAAATTAAATTCATACCATGCTGTGGCATAATTCATTATAGATTTTAAAAACTTATATATGTCATTTTTATATTTAGTTGAAAGATGAGTACTATTAATATAATCTTTCCATCTTTCAAATTGAATTATATTAAAATCTTTTAAAGGTATATTATATAAAGGTTCTAAATATCTTTTTTTATTGCCATAATTATACATAGTAGTATCTCTAACTTTATCTTTTTTGTAATCTATAAATAGATTCATCATCTCTTCTAAAGTAATAGTAGATTGATTTTCATGATTGTGCAATTTTAATTTAAAAGCAAATTCAGCTGATTCAGCTTCTTTCTTTGTAGCAAATCTTCCTGATTTTTTTGATTTGTGTGAACCATCTATATCTTCATATCTTATTTTAAAAAACCATTGTTTTCCGTCTTTGGTTATTTCTTTATCTTTATATATTCCCATTATCTCATTGTCCTTTCTTGCCTAAATTTAAGGATAATGTTATAATGTAATAGGAAACCCAATTACATTATAATCATATAGTGTTTTAAAGTTTGCTAGACTTTTGTGGTTACCAGTTTTGACTTACTGCTCGAACAGTAGGTCTTTTTTTATTTGTCTATTATTCCTAATACTTCATATCCATCTTCATCATAATCATAATAGTAAGGTAAATATATTTCTTCTTCATTATATACAGGAACCATAATATATTTTAAATATTTATTTTCATTTTGATATTCATAAATTCTAACTATTTCAGCATTGTGATTATCTCTTCTTATAACATAATCTCTATCGAATTCAGTAATTTTATTTGTAATAGCAAAACTGACTGGTTCTCCAATAGCATAGTGTGGTTGACTTGGATTACATGCATGATTAACAATTAGTCCAAAGTGATCTTCTACATCTTGTTTATAACTAATAATTCCCCAGCCAGAAAAAAATTCTGCTGTTGCTTGATCAAAAGAATAACCAGATGGAATCTTTGTTACAAACGGATATTTATAAGTTAGTATTTGTTCATCGGGGTTTTCCAATAGTTTTGATGAAGATACTTTAAAATAATCTGCAATCAGATTTAATTTATCTGCTCTTGGAAGCATAGTTCCTTTTAACCATTCACAAATAGTGGAATATTTTATGCTTAAGTCTTCAGATATTTTTTTCCTAGTAATATTATTAATATCTAAATAGTGTTTAAAATTTGTAGCAAAGTATTTTTTTGTATCATTTATTGAATCTTTCATAGTTTGTTCCTCCTGATGTTAGTATAAACCATTTTAAACCTGTAAGTCAAGTTAAATTACATTTAAAATGTAAAAGTAATTAAAATAAGTTAAAATAGCTTTACAAAAATACATTTAAAATGTAAAATATAGATGTAGTAAATAGAAGGAGGTATGTATATGAAATGAAAATCTAGTAGTACAAAGGTCTAGCAAACTTTAAAACTTATTTAAGAACAGAAAGGGATGATTATAATGAATAATGAAAAGTTAAGTGCAGAACAATTATTAGATTTAGCAACAAGTCAATGGGCTTCAGCTAAAGATATCATGAAAATAGGGAGTGTAGGTAGAAATAAGGCATATGCTATAAGACAAGAAATAGCTATATCATATTATAAAGATAATAAGGTAAGAAATAGGGGATTAGTACCAATGTCTGAAGTATTAAAATATTTTAATATAGATTTAAACTATTTAAAAGAGGTAGTAGCATATGATAAATAATTATGTATTCACTTTTATATTTAATGATTATGGCATACAATAATGTAACAAAATATTATTTTCAAAAACCTGATGATTTTTATCAAAGAGATGATATTAGAAAATTAGAAAGAATATCAGATGGTTATGAAATGATTACTATTTATGAAAAAATATTAATAGAAACTTTAAATAAAGAGGGATTATTAGCTCAATTCTTTGGAGATAAAAAAGAAAAATATACTATAGAAGATTTATCATATATTTTTCACCATAGTGAATCTATGATAGAAAAATCTTTAAACATGTTTTTAAAATTAAATATGATAGAAGAAAATGAAGATGGTATTTTATATTTTCCTGATTCTGAAAGATA
>CAYNYX010000130.1:0-3141 GCA_964401535.1 uncultured Muribaculaceae bacterium
AAAGAAGTTCAACTGAAGAAGAATATAGTAAAGTAACAAAATTTATTGAAGATAAAATATTAACTATTGATTTTAGAAATCCAGAGTTATCAAATAAGATTAATATATTAGATCCAGTTATTAAAGAATACGAAGAATATATAAAATATGAAAAGTTATCAATAGAATCTAAATTAGAAGAAGATAAATTAAAATACAATAATTTATCAATGAGTTCTTTAGCTGAGACTAATAGATTAATATCTTCACTTGCAACAATGGTTATGCAAGATAAGGTAGAGCAAAAAGATCCTTTTTGAAATGAATCTGCAAAAAACTTATTAGAGGGTTTAATAGGTTTCTTTTTAGAAGAGTATAAATCTGGAAATATAACAAGAGAAAAAATTACAATGACTTCCATCAGAAAATTTCAAAATAGTTCTATGGAAGAAAATAACTTTAAAAAATTTAAAGATTATATTAATACTAAAGAGTATGGAAGTAAATCTAAAGATGCTTTAGTAAGTATATTAAGTGCTAGTGATAATACATATAAATCAATTACTGCTGTATTTGGTCAAAAGATGAATATATTTGATGATATTAATGTAGCCAATGTTACAAGTACAAGTGATTTTGATTTTAATATTTTAGGTAAAGAACCTGTTGCTTTATATGTGATAGTTCCAGATGAAGATAAAACATATTTTACTTTAGTAACTATTATTGTAGGATTACTTTATAGAGATTTAGTAAAACTTGCTAATAGTACTGATAAAAAGAAACTACCTTATGAAATAGATTTTATTTTAGATGAATTTGCAAACTGTCCACCACTTGCAGATATTGAAGCAATTGTTTCAGTTGCAAGAAGTAGAGGAATGCATTTTCATTTTTTTATACAGTCTTTTTCTCAATTAGATAATGTTTATGGTAAAGAAGTAGCTCAAATAATTTTAGATAACTGTGGTCTAGTGTATTTAAAAACTAATACTCAAGAAACAGCAAAAGCTATCTCAAAAAGGTTAGGTAAAAAAACAATTGAATCTAATAGTATGAGACAGTCTGTTTCTTTAATGAACTATAATGGAAATAAGACTACTAATTTAATTGGAAGAGATTTAATGACTCCAGAAGAGGTAAAACCACTTCATTATAAAACCATCATATTCCCTATAATTGGATTCCCAATATTTAGAGATACTGTTTTATATAATAAATTTAGTTGTTATGAATCTGGTAAAATTGAAAGAAAATCTAATCCATTAAAAGATTTATCATATACATATTTTACTGTAGAGCAAATTGATCATGAAATAAAAGGTAAAAGAAAATCTAATCCAAGAGAAGTAAAAGAAATGAATCAATCTTTAGAACAGGCTGATAAAGATAATTTAAAATTAGTAGAAGAGGCAATATGTAAAATATTTAAAAATGGATATTAAATAAAATATGTGATTGGACAAAATCATAGAACATATATGTCTGTTACTTTAGATAGGACTTTAAAGCAAAGAGAAAAATCTTTACTTAATTCCAAGATAAAAGCAGAATATTATCATTCACAAATTATAGAAAAAGATAATAAAATAATTATAGAAATTCATAATGAGAATCCAAGTATGAACTTATTGAGAAGTTTAAATAATGAGAGGTAGTCTATATGGCTACCTCAATTTTTTTATGCAATTAAACACTAATCAGAATATAGTACTGACTCAACTTACTTAATCGAATATAGAATGTGGAGGTTAGCTAACACTTTATAGAACGAGAACTTTATCTCCAATTGTAATACGTTAGCCAATCCTCCTCAATCATAATAAAAAAGAGTGTAATTTTCAATCCTGATCAGTGGATTTACTTCTTACACTTTTATAGTACCAAATATGTAAACGGGTTATATTTATAGGCGCCTGCGGGGTCTGAAAGACCTAATCATGATACACAATGATTATATGATGACCAGTGAGAGCCTATATTTTCTCTCCACTAATGAAAGGCAATAGTACTAAGTTAGTGTGACAAAGAAAAGAGTATGAATTATCAAGTCACAAGAAATGACAAGATATTCAAATGAAATATAGGCAGTCAGATGTATCCATAGTATCGTTGATACCATATCAATAAATATGGAGGAGAAAAGGAATACACATGATATGGTAGTTAGTTATGGAAATATTATCGTTACACAGGGAACGAAAAATAATAAGAACAAAAGTAAATAACATAAAATCCATATCATAAAGAGCCATATACTAGAAAGCGGCACGTACGGTTCTGTGAGGGTTATATGGAGCAATCTGTATTTCTACTCGATATTTGACGATTAAGAACAATTGGAACAAAAAATATTGAAGTTAGGTAAAGTAGAATGTAAATTATATACTTTAGAATATACTATTGAATTTAATGATGGAAAATATATAATATATGCAAATTATTATAAAAACAACAAGACTACATTTAATTCCCTAAAAGAACTTCTAAATAATTTTAAAATATATAACGAAAGTGTTTTGGATAACATCATAAATAGTTAAATAAAATCAAATAATCTAATTGACATTTATAATTTAATTTTGTATAATATAAAGCAATTTTAAGGTGTTGTTCCTGATTATTTATATAAATATTATGATAATTTATTTTTGAGAATAAGAGCAACTCGGTGCTTTTTATTCTCTTTTTTAATATTAATAAAAAAATATTTAAATTTCATGATACATGATATAATAAAAAAGATAGGCGACAATTATTTATATGTTACAACAGGAGGTAAAAATGAAAATTTTAATTACAGGTGGAGCAGGATTTATAGGTAGTAATTTAGTATCCAAATTGATAGAAGATAAAAAAAATAAAATTGTTGTATTGGATAATCTTTCAACAGGGTCAGAAAGAAATATTCAGGAATTTCTAAATTATGAAAATTTTGAATTTTATAAATATGATATTACTGACAGTTCAATTATAGATTATATAAAGAATTTAAATGTGGATGAAATATATAATTTAGCTTGTCCAGCATCTCCAAAATATTATTTGAAACATCCAATTGAAACTTGGGAAGCAAGTGTGATTGGTATTCGTAATTTGTTACAAGCTATTAATGGTACAAAGATAAGAATGATTCATTCATCTACATCAGAAGTATATGGA
>CAYNYX010000131.1:0-3133 GCA_964401535.1 uncultured Muribaculaceae bacterium
AATTCATAATCAACTGGTTTTAATGTCATTGCACAAGGTAAAACCATTACTCCTTTAATTATTATATTTATTTCTAATTCATCTAATGCATTCTTTTCAATAACACTTTTTATAGATACATTATCTAATTTTATTATATCAGTCATACTTAAATATGTATTATCAAAAGATATATTTTCATCAATTTCAACATATTTTTCCAAATTATTTCTTAATCTAGTTAAATCTATTATCATATAGCACCTCGAAAAACATTATAACACTTTATAAAAGAAAAGCAAGTATATAAATTAATTATATTTTTTAATATGTAGTGCCACAACATTCAAAAATAAACAATAATTTTAATATTTAACAAATATATGTTAGAATATTGATGGTGATTAATTATGAAAAAAATTGGTGTGATTGCTGAATATAATCCATTTCATAATGGACATATATATCAAATAAAAAAAATAAAAGAAATATTTAAAGATTCTTTAATTATTGTTATTATGAGTGGCAACTTTACTCAAAGAGGTGACATCAGTATTATAAATAAATGGGATAAAACTAATATTATATTAGATAATAATATTGATTTAGTTGTTGAACTTCCCTTTGTTTTCGCAACCCAAAGTGCTGATATATTTGCTAAAGGAGCAATTAGTATCTTAAGGGAATTAAAAGTAGATATTTTATTCTTTGGTAGTGAATCAGGTGATATTGATGTTTTATATAATATGGCTAATACTCAAATAAATAATAAAGAATTTGATTCAAAAGTTAAAGAATATTTAGATTTAGGTTATAGTTATCCAAATAGTTTATCTTTATCTTTAAAAGATATAACTAATGTTAATATAAAAGAACCTAATGATATATTAGGTATTACTTATATTAAAGAAATAATAAATCAAAAAACTAATATAAAACCTTATACTATAAAAAGAACTAATGATTATAATTCATTAGATTTAAATAGTGATATAGTATCTGCTTCAGCCATTAGAAATGCTATTAAAGAAAATAAAAATATATCTAAATTTATTCCTAATTATAAAATAAATAATCCTCATTTTATAGATGAATATTTTAATTTATTAAAATATAAAATAATAAGTAAAAATGATTTATCTATTTATCAAACTGTCGATGAAGGAATAGAATTTAGAATTAAAAAATATATATTTGAATCTAATTCTCTAGAAGAATTAATAAGTAAATGTAAAACTAAAAGATATACTTATAATAAAATAAAAAGAATGTTTTTACATATATTATGTGATTTTACTAAAGAAGAAGCTAAAAATAATAAAGAAATTAAATATATTAGAATATTAGGATTTAATCAAAAAGGTAGAAATTATTTAAATAAAATTAAAAAAGATATAGATTTACCTATATTAACTAAATATGATGATTTATTAAATATTGAATTTAGAGTATCAAACATATATAATTTGATTACTAATGATAAAATAGAATATAAAAACAAAATAATTATTAAATAACTATTTTGTTTTCTTTTTTTCCATATAATTATCTATTAACATAGCAGGATCATAAAATGGTAAAAGTTTAAAATCTTCTTCTTCAAATGTAGAAGCATCAATTTTATAATCATCTAATTTTTCCATTCTACTTCTCATATCCATTTTTAGATCTGTTAAATAATAAACAAATTGTTTTATTATATACATATCATTTCCACTTAATTCTCTAGTTGGATTATCAATTTGTATAGGTGCTAAATTAGCTGATATCATTACTTCAGTATTGATTCTTTTATTACAAAATTCTCTTATAAATTTAACAATTTCATTTTTTTCATAAGGAGTTGATTCTAATAAATTATGCTTTGCTAATTCTTCATATATTGCTTTTTCAGTTGTTTTTTTATTTTTTAAATCATATTGATATTGTTTCATTATAAATTCACGATATTTTATATATGCATCTCCATATTGACTTAATTCTACTAAAACATCTTTATTTCTTTTACAAATTGTTAATTCTTCATCTCTTATTATATTTAATAAATATTGTAAATCTTCTTCATTTATATCTAATCTAATATCAGAACCTAATTTAATATTAAATTCATCTCTTATTTCATTCATTCTTTTTATAAGTAATTGTTTTTTCTCTATTCTTAATCTGAATATACATATCATACATTGATAGTAATTTAAACCATATTGATATTTAAGTTCATTCATTAGTTTATCTTCTTCTTTAGGTAAAGGATGACCAAACTTAAAAACAGCAGTTTTACCACTTTTAAAAGTTTCAAAAGCATTTTTATATTTTTCTAAACTAACTAAATCATTATTTAAATCCTTACATTTAGTAGAACTTAATGTTTCAAGAGTTAGTTTTGTTAAAGTACTTGCTGTTACTTTTGTTATTCTCATTTTCATCACCTTCATTTATATAATATCATATTATTTACATTTATACAAAAAACTATACATTTTGTTGACATTTGCTACAATAATATGTACCTCTACCATTTACTTTTATTTTAGTTATATCATTATTACATTTAGGACATTTTTTCTTGCCATGAACTAATAAACAATTTTGAAACCTACCATGTACTCCTTCACTAGATTCATAAGACATAATGGTTGTTCCACCTAATTCAATAGCTTTATTTAATATAATTCTAGTATTTTTTATAATACTATCTAATTCTTTATTTGTTAACAAACTACATTTTTTTAATGGATTTATATTTGACATATATAATATTTCATCAGCATATATATTACCTATTCCTACAATAATAGTTTGATCTAATAATACTGTTTTAATAGGTAATTTTTTGTTTTTATATTTATTTTTTAGATATGAAATATTTAAATTATCATCCCATGGTTCTAAACCTAATTCATTTAATGGTTTTACTTGATAAATAGTTTCTTTTTCTAATAAATACATTCTACCAAATTTTCTTGTATCTTGATATCTTAATGATTTATTTGAGATAAAATCAAAACCAATTAATTCATGTTTAGTATATATGTCATTATTATTTCTAATTAAATATTTACCTTCCATTCTTAAATGACTTAATAAATAATAATTATCTAATTCAAACATTAACCATTTACCTCTTCTTTTTATATCATGAATAGTTTGATTA
>CAYNYX010000132.1:0-3072 GCA_964401535.1 uncultured Muribaculaceae bacterium
CTTTTCTTTTATGTAAATTATTTTCTATGCTCATACTTTTACCACTTTCATATACCTTTCATTATTTTTTCACTATTCTTTTTCATGATAACACAATTTAAACCCATTTTCAACAAAAATAAATAAAAAATCTTATTTTAAAGATTTTTTTTATTTACTATTTTATTTACAATTTCTTTATCACTAAAATGATACTTTTTATTACCTATTATTTGATAGTTTTCATGTCCTTTACCTAGTACTAATAAAGTATCATTATTTGTTAATAAATTAATTCCTTTTTTTATAGCTTCTTCTCTATTATATATAATTTCATAGTTATTTGATTTTATATTAGAAACTATATCATTCATTATTTTTCTTTCATCTTCAAATCTTGGATTATCATTAGTAAATATTACATATTCTGATTTTGATACTGCTAAATCACCCATAATTGATCTTTTAGAATTATCTCTATTTCCTCCACAACCTATTATAGTTATTATTTTACCTTTTTTATATTCATTAACACTATTTATTATGTTTTCTAAAGCATCAGGAGTATGAGCATAATCTATTATTATTATATTATTATTAAATGATACTATATCAAATCTTCCATTAGGAGATTTTAATTCACAAGATTTTTTTATTATATCTTTTATTTTAAATCCTAATTTATGAGCAATTATTAATGAATTCATATAATTATATATATTATATTTACCTGGTATTTCTATATTTACTTTATATTTTTTATTATTAAATTCAAAATTGAAATTTGTATTATTTATATTTAATTCATAATCAGTTATTTTATAATCACCATTAATACCATATAATATATTATTATTTTTTTTATAAATAAAATCTTTATATGATTTATCATCACTATTAATTATAGCTAATTTATTGTTTTTTAATTTTTTAAATAATTGTTTTTTACATTTTTTATATTCTTTCATTGTTTTATGAAAATCTAAATGATCTATAGTTAAATTAGTAAAACAACCTATATCAAATTTTAAATTACCAATTCTTTTATAAGCAATTGCTTGACTTGATACTTCCATTACTATTACTTTACAATTGTTTTCTATACTTTTTAATATCATTTCATATAAATCTAATATATCTGGAGTTGTATTTTTTAATTCTTCCACATTACTATTTAAATAAAATCCTATTGTTCCTATATATGATGTTTTTAAACCTAATGAATTTAATAATTGATATGTTAAAAAACTACTAGTTGTTTTACCATTAGTTCCTGTTATACCTATTATTATAATGTTACTTATTTTATCACTATATGTTTTATCTAAGTAATTAATTAAATATTCTCTTGTATTAGGTACTATTATAGTTTCGACACTATAATTCCCTTCTTCACATATTATTTTACTAGCACCATTTAAAATAGCATTTTCTATATAGTTATGTCCATCATCATTAACACCTTTTAGTGCTATAAAGGTATCACCTTTTACTATTTTTCTAGAATCTGATTTTATATTCATTAGATCACCTAGTATATAGTATGTAAGTATCAAAAAAAGATTATATCGAAATGATATAATCTTAGTTAATTATAAATTAGCTTTATTTATTGTTATGACTGGGCGAAGACCAGAATTACCACCGTTAGTAACACCTATACCTTGTAATACCCCTTCGGATTGTACTGTCCAAGCAATATCAGAACAATAATAATCGCAATAGCGAGGAGTACTTGTCCAGTAACCAAAGTTGCTGGTATCTGCTGTTGTACATCCATAATTTGTGCATCCATAAGTCCTATCATATAACCATGCATATGTACCTGCAAATGAATCAGGTCGGGTATTCGTTTTTGTTTCAAGCCACCACACATTAGAGTCATTATAGTATGTTTCTGGATTAAAAGTTCCACCAACAGCAATAACTATTTCTCGAGCTGATGGTACGTGTGCCTCAAGAACACTTGCCCAGCTTGATGTGTCATATGTTAATTGAGTTGTAATTGCTGTCATACTTGATGTATTTGCAGAATAATTCCATTTTACTGTTGCAGTAGTATTATGATCCAATATTACTTTTACAGTATTAGAATTTATTGGTGAATATTCTATAACATACCATCTCATACATCCTATTTTTGTTCCTGTTGTACTTACTGGATTTGTACATGATGTATTTGTTTGTGGGTTAAAATATATTGCTGTTCCTATTGTATATGGTAAAATTGCACTTTCCACTACTATAGTTTTTGTTGCATTCGCATTTAAACCAGTTGACTTTGTTACAGTACACTTTATATTATGTGTTCCTACTGTTAATGTATTAGTATTTGTTACTACTGCATTACTATTACTTGTATTTACACAACTTGTTCCTGATATTGATGCATCTCCATTTTGTGAATAATTAAAGTATGTATCTATTATTATATTGCTATCACCTTCAGTTATAGTTGCTGAACCTGCTGTTTTTAAGGAAATAGTTGGACTATTTATATCTATATATGTTACTTGATATGCTGATACTCCACTTGTTTTTCCTGCATTACTTACAGCTCTCATATATATATAACTTATTCCATTTGTTGTATCTGTTACACTATTTCCATCTATCCAGCTTCCACCAGTTTGAGTTGATGATGATGTGCTTATATAATATTGATATTTTGCGATTCCACTGGTTGCTGTTGATGCTGTTGAAACACTTATTGTTCTTGTTGTTGCATAATTATTACTTCCACCTGTTATTACTGGTGTTGTTGGTGTTCCTGCTTCTAATTTAACTATATAACTAGAGTTTCCTGAACATGTTCCTGCTCCATTACATGCTTTTACATAATATGTTTGACTTGCTACACTTTCTATTACATTTATATTTGCTCCTGTTGTTGTCATATTATTTGTACTTGTTCCATAATAATATGTTATTCCACTTGTTGATGTTGAGCCACTAAATGTTAATGTGAAATTAGTGGTATGCCAATTATTACTTGTTATACTATCACTTGATGTTATTGTTGGATTAGATGGTGTTGCTGTATCGATATTATTTACTGTTAAAGTATCACTACCTAAATAGTTTGTTCCATCA
>CAYNYX010000133.1:0-3072 GCA_964401535.1 uncultured Muribaculaceae bacterium
AACAAAAGGTCTTCCTTTTTGTATACCCATCCCCAAACCATTTTACACTATCATATCATAATCAGATTTGACATAATTATATTAAAAGTTATAATATATACATAAAAAAAGGGGGATAATTATGTATTTATATAAGGCAGTTAAAGAAAAAACAAATGCTTTAAGTAGTGTATTTGATTATGATTGTAGTAGAATTAACAGTGAATGTTTTGATTATAATGATCAGTATGGTATAACTATAACTAATCTTCTTTATTTATCTACAACACATATTACGCACGGAGATCATAAGAAAAGAAAAGATTGTTGGATTAGTTTTACAAGTGATTTTGATACAGCTTTAGATTATGTAAAAAGAGATGGTTATACAGGTGTAGCAATTATAAAACTACCCGATGATTTCTTATTTGGTAAAATTTATGATCAAGTTTTAAGAGAAACAGGATTACTAATTGGTAAATACCATGATAAAATAACATTTGATAATAATAATGGAATTATTATGGGGCTTGATTTATCTAGGGAAGCAGATTATTTTTATGTAATGGCTAGTTTATTATTAAGAAATTTTGTTAAAGAATATGAAATAGGACGTATAAATTATTTAACAAGCTATGATTTAATAAAATCTAGTCCAATATTTAATAATTTTAGATATAAAAATTATTCAAGAGATAATAAAGAAATTTTGTTATTAGGTTCTAGTATACAGGTTTATGATTATATACCAAAAGAAAAATTCGTTGAATATAATAATAATAATTTTATATATAGTAATGAAAATGAAAATATTAATCATAGTGAAAATTCTTTAATTTTTGATGATTTATTATTAGAAAATGAAAATAATATTGAAATAAAATTTCATCCCAATAATTTTAAATATAAATTTAGTGATATTGATAGGCAACAAATAGATAATTATGAAGAATATAAAAAATATGCTTATAGTCAAATTGAATATAAATTTTCCGATTTAATAGATTTAAAGGTAATAAAAAATATATATATCTATATATTTCTAAAAGCTATATGTACAGATTTTATATTAAATCAAAATATAGAAGTTAATATAAAATATTTATTAAAAGACGAAAATTTCAAAAGATTTTTAACAAAGTTTTCATTAGATAAACTTCTAGAAAATTACCGGGATTTTATTTCTACTATTTATAAATTTAATGAGCAAAAAATGAAAAGGGAGCTTATACCACCTGAATTTGCTAAAAGCTATCTACTTAGTTATTATGAAGTATGTGCTTATAACTATTATAATCAAACTAGAGATTATCAATATATAAAAAAATAATTTAATGTTTTGTCTAGTTTTAATAATAAGGTTAGTGTATAATTAAATTATGGAATTATTAAGTGAATTAGGGAAAATTATTTTATTTGTATTTGGGATACTAACATTCTATAAGACAATTTATTGTTTTATAGGTTTTTTTGTGCCTAAAAAAGTATTTAAAAAAACGAATAAGAAATATAAATATGGAATTATTATAGCAGCTAGAAATGAAGAAAAAGTAATTGGTAATTTAATAGATAGTATTAAAAATAATACTTATAAAAATTATTCTATTTTTGTTATTGCTGATAATTGTAATGATAAAACCGCATCAATTTGTAGGAATAAAGGGGCAATAGTATATGAAAGAAATAATAAGAAAAAAATGAGAAAAGGTTATGCTTTAGAATATTTATTTGATAGAATAAGTGAAGATTATGGTATTTTATCATTTGATGGATATATGTTTTTTGATGCTGATAATTTATTACATCCTTTATTTATTGAAAAAATGAATGATGCTTTTCATAAAAATAAAGAAGCTGTAGTAGGTTATAGAAACACTAAAAATTTTAATAGAAATTTTATTTCAGCCGGATATGGAATTCATTTTTATAGAAGTGTTATGACATATCATAGACCTAGAGCTTTCCTTAATTTAAGTACTCATTTAGCAGGAACAGGTTATTTAATTAATTCTAAAGTATTTAAAGATGGATTTCATTATACAACTTTAACTGAAGATACAGAATTTACTTTAAAAAATGTATCAAAAGGTTTATTAATTGATTTTTGTGAAGAAGCTATATTTTATGATGAACAACCATATGAATTTAAAGTAATGATTAGACAAAGATTAAGATGGATAAAAGGTAGATTAGTTTCTTTCTTTATAACAGTACCCAATATGTTAAAGGGAATATTTAAATGTAAGAAAAGAAAATTTTCTTGTTATGATATGTTTTTTTATTCATTCCCGATGGAATTATTTAAAACAATTATTTCAATATTATTTTTAATAATATCTACAATTATCTTAATAATAAATAATCAATTTAATTTAGACATTAATATTTTAAAAACTTTATTCCTTCTTATATTAACTAATTATATAGGTAGTTTAATTATGGGTATTATTGTTGTTATAAGAGAAAGAAAAATGATTAATTGTAGTAATAAAAAATTGATAATAAATGTTTTATTATGGCCATACTTTGATTTAACTAGCCTACCTATAGCTTTAATATCATTATTTATGAAAGTTAAATGGCGTCCAATTAAACATGATGAAGATATTAAAATAAATGAACTAATTAACTAGTATTTTATTAAAAAGTATAGTAAAATTATATTAGAAAGATTAGGTGACTTGGTGTGGGGTTATTTGATAAGTTTAAAAATCTTTTTACAGAAAAGAAAGAAAAAGAAGTTTATGAAACTGGTTTAGAAAAAACTAGAAATGAATTTGTAAATAAAATAGGTCTTTTAAATAATAAATATAAAAAAGTAAGTGAAGAATATTTTGAAGAATTAGAAAATATTTTGATTATGGCTGATATTGGTGTTAATACCGTAATGGATTTAATTGATAAATTACGAAAAAGAGTTAAACATGAAAATATTATTGATTCTAAAGATTTATTAGATATTATAGTAGATGAAATGTTTATAATATATGTTAACAATGATATTATTGTTAATAAAATAAACTTTAATCCAAATGGACCTACTGTAATACTATTTGTAGGAGTTAATGGAGTAGGTAAGACTACTACTATTGC
>CAYNYX010000134.1:0-2964 GCA_964401535.1 uncultured Muribaculaceae bacterium
ATCCACAACATCTTCTATATACATCAAATCACTAATTAAGAATTTTTCTTTGATAAATTTTAAAGCCATCATTATAGCTTCTCTTTTTTCCACCAAAATCCCCCTAAATATTAAAAAAAGTCCTTATATATAAGGACGATTTTACTCGCGGTGCCACCTTACTTCATAACTAATTATGCAGCTTCGATCCTTAACGTGGATAATTCGATTTATTCCTACTTAAGTGTCTTTCATATTTGATTTTATAAATGGTTACACCAAATCCATTTTCTCTACTAATAAAATCTAATATTACTCCTCTTAAAAATAATTAATTTAAGTATATATTTATTTTGTTATTTAGTCAAGTCTCTTTTTCTTTTTTTCTTATCATATAATCCAGCTATATCATTTCTAAAGAAACTAAATGTGGCCGAAATAATAATTGCCATTGGTAATGATAATACTATTCCCCCTACACCAAATAATATTCCTCCAGCAAACACTGCTAAAATAACTACTAAAGGATGAACTCTATTTGTTTTTCCATAAACAAGTGGATTTATTAAATATCCATCTAACCATGATAGAATAACAAAAGTAATTATTGTTCTTACAAATAAAGCAGGAGATATAACAAACGCTGTTATAGCAGCTATAATATTAACAAATATTCCACCAAAATATGGAATTAAAACTGCTATACAAGCTAGGAATCCTAATAATAAAGCATTAGGATGACCTATTATTAAATATGCTAAAGAATATTCAAATATTGTAATAAACATTATTTTAATTAAACCTGTTAAATATCTTTTCATTTCGTTATCTAATCTTGCTATATAAAGATATGCTTTATTAGATTTTTTCATTAAATACATTTTCGCATGCATTCTTATTTTATCCATATCTATAAGTAAATAAACTCCTGCTGATAAAGCAATCATAAAGCTTGTTAAATATGATAATGATACCCCTATTACATTTATAGCCCCATCTGATACATATTTACCTACATTAGTTAAAATATCGTTAAAACTCTTAGATAATGTTTGTTGTAAATCACCAAAATTAACATCAAACTTACTTGATATTTCACCAAAGAAAGCAACAATACCATTAAATAAACTTGATAATTGATCTACTACTAAAGGTAATCCTAAGCCTATTACTAAACCAATAACACCTAATACAGCAATCAAAATAATAATTACTCCTAAAATTTTAGGAATTCTATGATCTACCATCCATCTTAGAATTGGATTAAATGCATACGCTATAACGAATGCAAAAAAGAAAGGAGCAGCGATTGCTATTATTTTTGCTAAAATATCTGTTAATAATCCTCCTGTTTGATAAAGTAAGAAAAATATTAAAGTTAAAAGAGCTAAATTGACTAATTTAAAATCTAATTTATTTTTTAACAATCAAATCACCACTTTCTATAATTATAGTAACAGGTCCATCATTTGTAATATTAACTTTCATATCACTGCCAAATATTCCTGTTTCAACATGGACATAATTTTTTAATTTTTCATTAAATAAATCATATAGTTTTATAGCTTCACTACCAGGTAAAGCATTTATATAACTAGGTCTTCTACCATGACTAGTATCAGCATATAAAGTAAATTGTGATATAGATAATACACTACCACCAATATCTAATATTGATTTATTCATAACCCCATTTTCATCATCAAATATTCTTAAATTTATTATTTTATCAACCATAATATCAATATCTTTAATAGCATCATTATATGTAAAACCAACTAATACTACTAAACCTTTATCTATTTTACCTGTTATTTTATTATCTACTTTAACATTAGATTCTAAACTTCTTTGAACTACTATTTTCATTTTATTAACCTATCTATACTAGTAACATTATTTATTGATAAAATATCATTTACAAATTTTTCCAAATTGTCTTTATCACTAACTAATACTGTTACATTATATAAATATCCTTCATTAGTAGTAATTGTATTGATACTTTCTACATTGATATTATTATTAGATGTTTTAGCTATAACATCTAATAACACATTATTGTTATTTAAAGCTGATATTAGAATACTTGTTGGATATTTTTTAACAGTTACATCATTCCATTTAACAGGAATTGTTCTTTCTTTTATATCATTTATATTAGGACATATAAGTCTATGAACTGTTATTCCATATCCTTTAGTTATATAACCTATTATATTATCACCTGGTATTGGTCTGCAACATGAAGCAATATTTACTTTTATCTCATCAATTCCTTCTACTAATATATCATTCTTAATAAGTGGTGATATTATTTCTTTATTAACTTTATTTTTAATAATTAATTCTTCTTTTGTTTCTGTATCATTATAAATAATATTAATTACTGAATTAACAGTTATTTTATTTGAACCTAAATTAGTATATAATTCATCAATATCCTGATATTTAAATTCTTCTAATATTTTATTTATATTTTCATCTGTTATAAAATCATTTATCGTTATTTTTCTTTTTCTTAAACCACTTAATAATAATTCTTCACCTTTTTTAATATATTCTATCTTATCTATTTTATTATAAAAACCTTTTATTTTATTTTTAGCTGATTGAGTATATGCGATATTTAACCATTCTTTAGATGGACCGATAGAATTATTATTGGTATTTATTTTTATAATATCATTATCTTTCAATTTATAATCTAAAGGGACAATATTACCATTTACTATAGCTCCTACCATTTTATCCCCTATTTTACTATGAACTCTATAAGCAAAATCTATAGGAGTTGCTCCATTTGGTAACTCTATAACATCACCTTTAGGAGTAAAAACATAAATTGTATCTTTAAATACATCTTCTTTAACTGATTTAACAAATTCTTCATCATTTGGTTCAAAATCTTTTAAATCCATAATACTTCTAAAGAATTGTAGTTTTTGTTCCATTTCATTTTGCATGTTAGCTTTAATACTACCT
>CAYNYX010000135.1:0-1441 GCA_964401535.1 uncultured Muribaculaceae bacterium
CTTGTAATCCTTGAACTCCTTGTGGACCAGTAGCCCCAGTCTCACCAGTTAATCCTCGTGGTCCGATAGGTCCTGTTGCGCCTGTTGGCCCAGTAAGACCAATTAATCCTTGTAGTCCAGTTGGCCCTATTGCTCCTGTTGGCCCTTGAATTCCCTGAATTCCTTGAATACCTTGTGGTCCAGTTGGTCCTATTGCTCCTGTTGCTCCAGCTAATCCAGTAGGTCCTTGAATACCGGTAGCACCTGTAGGACCAGTTGGTCCAGCAACTACATCAGTTCCTTGCCATGATGATGTATTTGGATCCCATACATAAAGTTGACTGCCCACTACATATGCTTCTCCTGGTACACCAATAGGTCTATCGGCTAACAATTCTTCTAAAGTATTATAGAAACCTTGAACTTGTATACCAGTTCCAGCTGCTCCAGTCGGTCCTGTAGGTCCAGTTGGTCCCGTTGGACCAGTAGGCCCTTGAATACCTTGTAATCCCTGTGGACCAGTAACTCCTGTTGCTCCAGTTGCCCCTGTTGCTCCAGTTGATCCGGTAGCGCCACTTGGAACAACAAAATCTAATATTACATTTTCGCTTGTTCCAACATTAGTTACAGAAGCTGGAGTTCCCGGAGTACCAGTTGTGGTAGTTCCTACTGTTATTGTAGCAGGTCCAGCAGGCCCAGTAGGTCCAGGAGTACCGATGATACAACTATGTCGGCATCCTTTATCTTGATTGATTCTATCCAATGCCCATCTTCTTGATGGGTCCATTTCATTAAATTGATTATTTTCTGACATATTAATCTCCTTTCATTTTATAATATGAATGATTTATATTTCAAACAATAATTAGTGTCTATAAAAAATTCCATAAATTATTTTATGGAATATTTATTATCTACTAATTTATCATAATCAGTATAACTATCTAATTCTCCTGCACTTATCATTATATCTTGAATATGTTTAAAATCATCTTCATATATATAAGTTGTTTTAAACCAGCAATCAATATCTCTATATCTTTTAACAATTATTGTTAAATCTGCTAAAGATGTATCAGGAAAGTAATTAACTAATAATTTTGCTACTTCTTCATCAGAATTACTATATACAAAATCAATTCCTTTTTGAATAGCTTTAGTAAATCCTTTTATAACATCAGGATTTTTTTCTATATAACTTTTTCTAGCATTAAATACTGTATAAGGTACTGTACCTCCTAATTCACCAATAGAAGCAACAACATAACCTAATCCTTCTTTTTCTATTTGTAAAGCATTTGGTTCAAATAAAGAAACGAAATCACCTGTACCACCTATAAAAGCCCCACCCATAGAAGCGAAAGCAATACTAGTATCTATTTCTACATCATTCTTAGGATCAATGCCATTTTGTTTTAAAGCCCATTCTAATGTCATTTCAGGCATACCACCCCTTGGGGTT
>CAYNYX010000135.1:1451-2904 GCA_964401535.1 uncultured Muribaculaceae bacterium
AAAAGTGATAACATTTTTAATAAAGATAGGTAGAATAAGGCAAAGTAAGTTATATATTAACACTAAAATTTACAAAAAAATAAGAGTTTTATACCAATAAAGTATAAAACTCATTTTTTATTTCAATTTACCATATTTTTGGATGTTCCAATAACAAGTAGGGCAATTAGCAACAAAACCCTCGTGTTCTAAAGTTTTCACTAATTTACTAACAAAGGCTTTATCGTTTAATAATTCAATTACAATATTTTTCATTTCGTTTTTTGTTTCTTGTTCTTTAATTATCATTTCATTGTATTTATCAATACCATTTTCAATTACACATCTTAAATCATAGTCCAAACTATTTTTATTATCTGTAAGACCAAACATATCAATTAAGTCTTGTTCTACATTATACTTTAAATCGTTTTTAAAACTCATTGTTATCACTCTCTTGGTTTAAGTATTTATTGATAAATTGATTTAAATTATAATATGATATTAAATATTTACAACCTAACTTAGAACCTATTAATTTTTTTTCTTTGATACATTTTCTTAATGTATGTATTGGTGTTTTTAGCATTACACTAATTTCTTTTAATGTATAATAATTTATTTCCATATATTATTACCTCCTACTTATTAGTAGCAAGTAATAAAACTTAATACAAAAATGTATGATTTATTAAATTCTTAAAACTATATTTTCTTGTTAAAATCTAATTTTATTTCAAATAAAGCAGGAAACACCATTCTTTGCTTGTTTTCTGCAACGGAAATGTATTATAAGTATAATTTTATGTTCAATCTAAAACTTAGCAGAGGGACGACCTTAAAACCAATTTGAGTAGGTAGGGGGGTATATAAAGTAATTTGGGGTATAAAAAAAGTATATAGCGAGGTTATCGCCTATACTAATTTAGGACTTTATTTTTTGAATTTTAATTTTAATAAACCAAGTGCCATTATAATTGAGCCACTACAAATATATAAATTTTTTGACATTGTTGCTCCGGCAATTTCGCCACCACGAATCGAAGCTTCAATAATGCCATTATAAGCATCACCACCAACATACTCCTTAATGCTATAAAAATTAAATTCTCTTGATGGTATATTATAAAATAAACCAATCAAAATTAAAATTACTCCCAATATTAACAGAATAATCATTATAATATCCATGTCTTTTTTCTTTTTTACATTATCCATAAAATTCTTCCTTTCTCATAAAATTCTATAATATACATAAGATGATTTTACAAATAAAATTATATCATATATCTAATAAAATAATGAAAACTATTTATCTGATGATAATATGATAAATTTTATTATTAAATTGATATTCTACAATCAATGATTTTTCTGTTGAATTTTCAACTTCTTTTGGTACTTCTACCATGTACCATATCTTTTTTGTTTTTAATGGGTCAATGTCCAAGTACCAATCATATCCTTCTAAATC
>CAYNYX010000136.1:0-2829 GCA_964401535.1 uncultured Muribaculaceae bacterium
GTTCACAATGAAAAAGCCATAAATATGATGAAATATATTCCTACTGGAAAAAGCGCTTGGGATGTAAAAGACATGCCTAAAGAATTTATGCCAACTTCTGGATACGGTAACACATATGCAAGATTAAACCCTAACGAACCAGGAATGACAATAACAAGAAACTTTTCTTGCATTTCTTCGTCAAGATGTATTCATCCATATGTAAATAGAGGTCTAACAGCTCGTGAAGCAGCAAGAATACAAACTTATCCAGATGACTATATTTTTATGGGATCCAAAACTGATATACATCTACAAATTGGCAATTCAGTTCCACCTATGTTAGGAGAAAAAATTGCAGATACAATAAAAGAAATGCTTGAAAATTAGCATTTCTTTTTTAATTAGAATTTGTTTCCTCAATTATATCTTTTGCAAGATCTATATTTTCTTCAATCAATAATTTTAACATCATCTCTTGAATTTCTTTATCAGACCTTAATATAAAATGTGGATCATAAATTTTTTCTACTCTTCCTTTATTGTCAAAAACAAAATAATTTCTACTTGCTCTATTACAAAACGGACATTGTGGTATTGTATTGTCTATTGTTAATGGTTTACTTGGATCTTTATGTCCCTGTTGTAATTGAGTAATTGAAGCAGGATAAAGAAAATTAGATTCACCTTCTTTTGAACCGCAAGTTGCACATCTATTATTGTATATATTTTTTAATTCTTCCCATGTATTCGCATTAAGTGTTTCAGTTCTTTTCAATATCTTAAATGAAGGATAAGGTTCATTTATATTTTTTAATAAGTATTCTCCAGCGTTAATATTATATTTTTGACATTCATAATCTTTTCTGGTGCCAGATAAAATATACCATCCGGATTGTTGGGCAAGATGTCTTGCTTGTTGAACATCATTACTATCACATCCCATTGACTTTAAAAACTCTGTAAGTTCCTGTTTGGAAACTTTTTGTCCTATTTTACTGTATAGATAAATTAAAACTAATGAATTTTTACTATATTCATTTTTTAATTTTAATCCAGGAAGTTTTACACCATATTGTTTTAAATACTTATCCCATGAATAAGATATTTCTTTATAATATTGTTCTATTTGTTCAATGCTAATCATTATATCACCAGAATAATTATAACATTATTTTCATTTTTTTAATACATCTTGTCAAAATTATTATAATATAGTACAAAACTACTTGTAAAATATGTTATTTTAAGCGATTAATACAAATGATGAGGAGGAATGTTATGATTAGACCAGAAACAGGAGAAGATATTAGTCAAGAAGACTTTGAAAAAGTCTTAAAACCTTTTATTGATAATTATGATGAGTTTGTAGAATGTTATATTATGCCTGAGGCCATAGCTTATTATATTGCAAATGGTTATTATAGGAATGCAATGTATGAGACAACATTTATACAGGAATATAATTCTGCTAAAGATTTAATTAATTTGTTTGGAGAAAATGAAGAGATAGTTAAATCTGAAGTATTAAAACTTTTAAGAATTAAATATGCTTTAATTGTTACTAATAAAAATCCATTAGAAGTCAAAAAAATAGAGTACTGACAATATATGATGTTAGTACTCTTTTTGTTCATTTTTATATCTTTCTTTTAATTTTTTTCCAAAAAACTCACGGAAAATATTATTTTGTGTGAATGTAGGTGGGCTGTGGGTGGAGAAGAAATTATATTATTTGTCATTCTACCGTAGGGGGACTCTATTAGTATTACCTATGTTTATATAAAAGTTTTCATTAATGTTTCTTTATTATTTGCTATCAGCATTTGATTATATTTACTTATATAATATTTTATATCTTCTTTTAGAAATAATGGAAGGTTATCTTTTTCTATCCATGACAAAGTCTTTATTTTATTAATGTTAGCCTGTTCATCGTTAAGATGTTTAAATCCTAAATGAAAATATCCATCCATGTACATAAAATCTACTACTTTGCTTAAGTATTCATACTTGATCATATTACATTCTTCTATCATTTCTGCAATAGTCGGCATGTATCTTGAAGATTTTATTCTTCTATCAATAACACTGTTTATAATATTAAAATCATATTTTGATAGATACTCTTTATACATAATCGTTAATCCAATAATATCTTCCCTACTCATATCTTTAAAAAAATATTGATAAGCTATTTTAAGTTTCAATATAACTTTACTAAATTCTGATTGATCCATTGTAGATAGCCTCTAAAGTATCCATAACTTCATCTTTTTTTATTGTTTCTTTCTGATTAAGATAGCTTTCAAATTTATTACTAAATAATGTTTCTGGTCTTAAATATTTCATGTATTCAGTATTTTCCCACTCTTTACTTTTTTTATCAATTACTGTTTTAAAATCTTCTATAGAAAATCCTTCATTCATTCTTGCTTTAATATCTTTTTGAGTTTTTGGTGTTGTATATTTATAATTTGAATTAGTTTTAAAATTTAGATAATCTACAATTTCTTTAAAAATAACTCCAACTTTACTTATTGATTCTAATTCAATTATTTTATCTTTTTCTTTATTTATAATATTATTCTCATTTTTAAGTATTAGTTCTAATTCTTTTTTTGATTTTGGTTTTATTTCTTTTTCTATTTTTAATTCTAATTCTGTCGGACATTTGTCATCTTCACAAGAATTACAAATGTAATCTTTATTATCACTACATTTGTAATCCTTTTTAGAATTTCTATATTCCTTTTGTCTTTCAGCACCAACTGTAGTTTTCCTTGTATATCTTTCAGAATCAGGAAAATATAAAATAATGGTAAAAGTGGTAGACATTTTAGGGATTGA
>CAYNYX010000137.1:0-2801 GCA_964401535.1 uncultured Muribaculaceae bacterium
ATTAGATACAATATTATTATTTACTAATTTAGGTAATTATTTATATGTACCTGTATATGAAATACCTGATTTAAAGTGGAAAGATTTAGGTAAACATATAAGCAATATAATAAAAATATCTTCATCTGAAAAAATAATAAAAAGTATGCCTGTTTATGATTTTGATGCTGATATTTATATAACATCATTTAGTAAAAATGGTATGGTAAAAAGAACTAAATTAAATGAATTTAAAGTATCAAGATATACTAAACCAATTAATTCAATGAAATTAAAAAATGATGATTCTGTCGCTAGTGTTAATACTAATAATGGTAATGAAATATTTATTGTTACAAATAATGGATATGGACTTAGATTTGATATAAATGAAGTATCACCTATAGGTATTAAAGGTAGTGGTGTTAAAGCTATATCTTTAAAAAATGATTTTGTTGTCTCAGGAATTGTATTTAGTGATAATGAATATTTAACTATTATTACTGATAAAGGAACAGGTAAGAGAATCAAATTATCAGAATTTGAAGTAACATCAAGAGCTAGAAAAGGTGTACTTGTAGTAAGAGATGTAAAAACAAATCCATATCATATAATAAATGGTTTTATAACAGTTTCTAAAAATATATTATTAATTAAATATAGTAATGAAATAGATAATATAAAAATAACAGATTTACCTATTGTTGATAGATATTCAACAGGTACTGTATTATCTAAAAATAAAATAGAAGAAGTTAGTATATATTCTAATTTAATTAAAAAAAATGAAGTAGAAATCAAAGAAGAAAAAGAAGTTGAAACATTAGATAATATTGATAAAAAAATGATGTCAATTGAAGATTTTCTAGATGATTTTAAGGTTGAATAATATAAATTATTAAACATATATTTTATAAAAAAGGAGATAAAATGAAATACAATATTGATTTTTATGAGAAAGTAAAGAAGTATGTTGTTGTTTTGTTTGATGTTTTCTATAAAAGAGAAGTAGAAGGAATAGAAAATATTCCTTCTTCTAATTATATTTTAGCAGGAAATCATATATCTTTTTTAGATGTGCCTTTTTTAGTTGCTAGTATGCCTAATCAAATAAGATTTATGGCTAAAAAAGAATTATTTGAAAAAAAATTTGTAAATTATATTTTTAGTAAAATGGGAGCTTTTCCAATAGATAGAAATATAGTTGATTATAAAGCCTTAAAAGAAGCTTTCATTATAATTAAAAATGGTGGCAATTTGGGTATATTTCCGGAAGGTACTAGAGGTAGGGAAATAACTGAATTCAAAAGTGGTACTAGTATTTTAGCATATAAAACTAATACTCTAGTTGTTCCTTTTGGAATAAGTGGTAGTTATAAGTTATTTAAAAAAATGTATTTAAAAATAGGAGAACCAATAGATTTTAAAAAGTTAAATTTAAATAAAGATGAAATGGATAATTATTTAAGAGAAAAAGTTAAAAAATTAGTATTAAACATTTGAGATAAATATCATATACTAAAATAGGTGATACTTATGTCTAGTATTGATGATTTTAAAGGATTTGTAAAAAAGAATCCAAATTTAATAAAACATGTAAATAATGGATCTATGACATGGCAAAAATTTTATGAAATGTATAATTTATATGGTGAAGAAAAAGATGCCTGGAAAGATTATATTGGAGTTGCAACTATAGCTGGAACAGGTCTTGGTATTGGTGAAATATTTAATTATTTTAAAGGTATTAATTTAGATAGTATACAAAATGGTGTAAATAGTATTCAAAGAGTACTTGGAGTTTTAACTGATATTAAAGGAAATGATAAAGAAGCAAGTGTTAAAGAAGAATATAAACCAAGACCAGTATATAAACATTTTGATGACTAATGAGTATAGATGTTATAGTAAAAATAAAAAGTAATCAAAATTATTTAAAATATTTAAGAGAAAATTCATACTGGTATAAAGAGTTAAATAGAAATCCAAGTAGTTTCAAGAAATTTGAAGAAGAAGTTAAGACTTCATATAAATTAAGAACTGCTGATAAAATAGAGAAAGTTGCTGATACAATTGATTTTATGAGTAAAATAATGTCGGCTTTTCACTAAAATATAAAAATAGTTGATAAATAATAAAAAATATGTTAACATTAAGTTAGAATAAAATAGCTTAATGTTTTTATATAAGAAAGAGGTCTAAAATGGGGAAAAAAATAAAAGAAATTTTAAGTAAAAAAAAGCTTTTAAGAATTAAAGGGCTTACATTAATAGAATTATTAGCAATAATAGTTATTTTAGGTATAATTGCTTTAATTGCTGTACCAGTAGTATTAAATATAATAAATAATACAAGAAGAAACGCGTTTAAAGTAGGTGTGTATTCTGTTTTTAATGCATACAAATATAAAGAAGCAGAAAGTAATTTTAGTAATATAGGAGAATTAGATATAAGTGAAGTAAATTTAAGTAATGATAAATATTCAATCGGTAAAATAAAAAGAGATTCCGAAAAAAGAGTTGAAGTAATTAATGTATCTGATGGGGTTTATTGTGCAAATGGTATATTAGAAAACTTAAACATAACAGAAGGTGATTGCAGTATTTTTGATGAAACACCACCTGAAATAAGTAATATTTCTATAGCAAAAACAACATCAACTGTAAGAGTTATAGTTTCTTTTTCAGAACCTGATAGTGTTATAAAAAATTATGAATTTAGATTATTAGATAATAATGATAATGTAATAAGAGATTGGGTTAAAGGGGATAGTTTAACTGGAAGAAGCTTAAATAGAGTAACAACTAAAACATTTAATAAAT
>CAYNYX010000138.1:0-2790 GCA_964401535.1 uncultured Muribaculaceae bacterium
ATATTAAACCTGTAATGTCCTAAAGTTAGACACTCTAAGCCTCTATCAGAACCTGGTTCGGCATAAATGACGCCTTTGTCTTCGCCTATAGGCAACTCCATTAATTTCTTCTTTATGCTGTTTGGCAAATCTTTTTTTAATATATGTGTATATGTTTTGTGCGATTTCATTTCACGTATTAAACCGGGACCTGCTTTAACCACCCCTCCCGCTCCACTACGATAATGTGACAAAGCATCAGCAAAGCTATTTATTTCGGTTTGTTTTTCCCCGCCAATGAATAAGTTAATAGTTGTGTAATAGTAATATACACCAATGTGGTAGTAGTACAATTTCCCGATATACTTATCTTTAGAAACAGATTGCCCTAAATAATTACAAAAATCACCGGCACACAATCTACTCTGTTTAGATATCCCTTTATCCAAAGAAGTCTGTGTAAAAACTTTAAATATTTGTTCGGTTTTTTCTTTTCCCCAAAAAGCAACTAAGCCCCTAAAATATCCGGAGTAAAACTTACCATTAACAAAAGTTAAATTATCATAAAATTCATTCCTTACTTTTTTGGGGACATCCTTAAAAAGATTATCAAAGCTTACATATGTTTTACTCTTATTTATATCGTGCCCAATTAGTGATGAAGATATTTCATTTATTCTTTTGCTCGTTAAAAAATCTTTAAGAGGTTCTACAGAATAATACGCTATTTTACTGTTTTGCATACGAAAAGAATTTATAAACTCGTATTTATTCAAAGACGGAACATCACCCAGTAAATTACCTAAAGATAAAAATTCTTTACTATCACATATTGGTAAATTATCCGAATGTATTCTATTTTCTTCTCCGTTCTTTTTTAGTATTTCTTTGTAATTACTATACACATAGTCAAAAGATTTGATTTCAGAACTTTGAGCAAAGGAAATATCAGCAAAACAAGCAACAAACAACAAGAAAAACAAATTTTTTTTCATATAAAAATTTAGACATAACCCCCGTTATTTAACCACTACATTATTCTATACAATAACTATTGAATAAAGCAATTTATTGCTAGAGGTCAGCAAATATTAATCTTTTAGTTATATTCTCAATTGCGGAAATAGCACAGTTTGAGCTTTATTACTAGCGAACAAGGTGTTCGCTGAGAGAGGTATGGGTGAGCCCCTGATCCGGCACCCCTCCTGTAACTAATTGTCGGGGGCGTAGCCGCTTGCTCAAGAGGAACCCGCAAGCGTGCCTTTACAAGGGAACATGTTCCCTTCGTGTCGCTCATTCCATTCGCTGAACCCTCCTAAGCAGAGGGCTTTAGAAAAAGGAATTGGTCTGGTACGACGGTGGCTATCCCCTAAGTCTGTTTTTTCAGTAGAAAAAACGACGTCTCCGGAGCAATGAGTGCCTTGTGAGCCTGTCGTCCTCGGTTCGCCAAATACCTTGTGAGCCCCTTGTACAACTAGCGTCTTGCGAACAATAAATAAAAAAACGATGGTCTGAATAACCATCGTCACCTGTCTAATAATCTATCTTGTTAAATTTGGAGCGGGCGAAGGGAATCGAACCCTCGTCTCAACCTTGGCAAGGTCGCGTTCTACCATTGAACCACGCCCGCATTTGCCTTACTGCTACACAAATATTATAACAAAAAACATTTTTTATGACAAATTATTTTTTGCTGTTAAACTTTATGCCATTCGGTACCCTTGGCGGTATCCTTAACAGCAATTCCTCTTTTCAACAATTCATCTCTCAATTCATCAGATTTTTTAAAGTCCTTATTTTTTCTCGCAACTTCCCTTTCCTTTATCAAATCAGCTAAATCCTGACTTAAACTGTCGGCAACTTTCTCTTTAAACAAATCCAAAGCTAATACCCTGTCAGCTTCTAAAGCAAAAGCATATTTCTGCTGCGCAGTCAGTGAATGATCTTTTAAAACACTCCACAATACAGCCAAAGCGGAAGCAGTATTCAAGTCATCACATAAAGCAATGGAAAAATCCTGATAATATTTTTCATTGCCAGAAAAACTTTGCATCTTACCATCGGATTCTTGTTTTAATTTTAAAGCTAAAGAGCGCAAAGAAACAAGCCCCTGTTCCGCGGCATCAAGCCCTTCCCAAGTAAATTCCAATTGTTTGCGGTAATGTGTTTGCAAACAATAATATCTGTATGACAAAGGCTCATATTTTTTAGGCAATGTATCAACAGTTAAAAAACTACCTGATGATTTTGACATTTTGCCGGAATCACCCATAATTAAAAATCTAATATGCATCCAATAATTTGAAAATGTCTTCCCCGTAGCGGCCTCTGATTGAGCTATTTCATTTGTATGATGAACTGCTACGTGGTCTTCTCCACCGCAATGAATATCAATTGTCTCGCCGAGATTCTTCATTGCCATTACCGAACATTCCATATGCCAACCCGGGAAGCCTATTCCCCAAGGAGAATCCCATTCCATTTGTCTTTTATGTTCCTTAGGAGAGAATTTCCAAATAGCAAAATCTTGAGCATTATGTTTTTCGGAATTAGCTTCTACACGAGCGCCCTCTTTTATTCCCTCTATATGACTTTTTCCAGCTAATTTACCGTAATCAGCGAGTTTTGATGTATCGAAATAAATACCGTCGCTTGTTTTATAGGCATAGCCTTTTTTCTCAAGTATAACGCCAAGCTCAATCATTTCCTTTATGTAATCAGTCGCGGGACAAAGGACTTCCGGCATAAGACAATTTAACGCTTTATAATCCTTTAAAAACGCATCCGTGTAAAATTTAGCAATATCCCAAG
>CAYNYX010000139.1:0-2775 GCA_964401535.1 uncultured Muribaculaceae bacterium
AGATAGAACAGTACTTGCAATATTATTTGAAGCTTATGAAGAAGAAACATTAGAAGATGGTAGTACAAGAGAAATAATGAAATTTAAACCTTTTTTAGCACCTTATAAAGTAGCAGTATTACCTTTAGTTAAAAAATTTCATTCAGAAAAAGCTTTAGAAGTTTATAGAAATTTAAGTAAATGTTTTATGACTAGTTATGATGAATCAGGTAATATTGGTAAAAGATATAGAAGAGCTGATGTTGTTGGTACACCTTTTTGTATAACTATTGATGATGAAACTATAAATAATAATACTGTAACTATAAGAGATAGAGATACTATGGAACAAATTACTATTTCTTTAGATGAAGTAGAAAAATATATAGAAGATAAAATAAGATTTTAAGTAGTAAAAACTACTTTTTTTCATATATTTTAATAGGTGATATATTGAATATAAAATTAATATGTGAAATAGTAAATGGTAAATTAAATAATAAAATATATGAAGATAGAATAATTGATAATTTTAAAATAGATAGTAGATTAATAGAAAACAAAGATTGTTTTATAACTATAAATAGTGGTTATAAATATATAAAAAGTGTAAGAAAAAAAGTAGGATTAATAATTACTGATCAAGATATAAAATATAATATTCCTATTATAAAAGTTGATGATCCTATTAAAGCATTAGGATTATTAGGTAAATATAAAAGAAGTATTTTTAAAGGTAAAATAATCGGTATTACTGGATCTACTGGTAAAACTACAACTAAAGAATTAATTTATGATATTTTAAAAACAAAATATAAAGTATTAAAAAGTGATAAAAATAATAATAATCATATAGGATTACCATTAACATTATGTAATATAAAAGATTGTGATTTTGTTATATTAGAAATGGGTATGAATCATTTAGGTGAAATAGAATATTTAAGTAATATATGTAAACCTGATATTGGTATTATAACTAATATAGGAACATCTCATATAGGTAATTTAGGAAGTAAAAAAAATATTTATAAAGCTAAAATGGAAATATTAAAAGGAATGGATAATAATAATTTAATAGTAAATGGTGATTCTAAGTATTTAAAAAAAACTAAGTATTTTAAATGTGGTATAAATAAAAAAAATAATTTAAAAGCTTATAATATAATAAGTAATTTAAATGAATTAAAATTTAATATAAGTATTGATAAAGAATATGAAATAATATTCAATAATATTGGTAAACATTTTATAACAGATATATTACTCGCAATTAAAATAGGTTTAATATATGATATTGATATTAAAGATATAATTGAATCAATAAAAAATTATAAATGTCTTGAACATAGAATGAATATATATAACTATAAAAACAATATATTAATAGATGATACATATAATTCTTGTTATGAATCTTTAATAAGTGTTTTAGATTTAATAAAAGATATAAATAAAAATAAACTATTAATAATAGGTAGTATATTAGAATTAGGTAAATATAGTAAAAAAATACATAAAAAAATAGTTAAAAAATTAAAAAAAATAAAGAATTCTAAAATAATATTAGTAGGGGAAGAGTTTAATAAATATAAACATTTTAATAATGTAGATGAAGTTATTTCATATTTAAAAGATTATAATTTTAATAATGAATTAATATTATTAAAAGGATCAAGAAGAATTAATTTAGATAAAATAGAAAACTATATAAAAAATATTAACTTCAGCTAGTTAATATTTTTGTATTTAATAAATCGCTTTGATATATTGATATTTCTCTTAATTTATTTAAGATAAAAGAATCAGATAAACGTAAATTATAATATTTATAAATAATTTCTTTAATTTCTTTTAAAAGTTCTATAGTATATATATCAAAATTATAAAATAAATTAGGATATGATTTACCATACAAACGATAGGATATTGTTTTAGAATTAAGTAAATCTAACATTTCTTTAATTTCTATAATAGTTATATTATTATTTTTAAGTAAATCAATAAATATTTCATTATTTATAAGACAATTAGATAAAAATATAGTTTTTTCATCCAATTTTTTTATTTTTTCAGTTTCTTTTTTATATTTATAAATAAAATTAGGTCCGGAAGTTTCAAATATATCTCTTCCGTATTTAGCACGAAGCGATTTCTTTATACCTATAACCTTATTAATAACATTGTTATATTCTTCTTCATTTAATGAGAAATCAGCATTAATCATTACACCTTTATATGGACACATAAAAATACCCCTTTTCATATTTAATTATTATACAAATTATTTGAAAAATGTCAAGAATAAGGTATAATATTATATGAAATGAGTGGGAATTATGAAAATAAAATATACATTATTACATAGTGATTTAAAAGCTAGATATGGTAAAATTAAAACTAATCATGGAGAATATGAAACTCCTATGTTTATGCCTGTTGGTACTTTAGCAACCGTTAAAACTCTAACACCTGAAGAATTAAAAGCAATGAATAGTGCTTTTATATTATCAAATACATATCATTTATGGTTAAGACCAGGTGAAGATATAGTATCTATGGCAGGTGGTTTACATAAATTTATGAATTATGATGGTCCTATGCTTACAGATTCTGGAGGTTTCCAAGTCTTTTCACTTGCTAAACCAAAAGATATAAAAGAAGAGGGAGTATATTTTAAAAGTACAATTGATGGTAAAGAAATGTTTTTGTCTCCTGAGAAATCAATTGATATACAAGAAAAATTAGGAGCAGATATAATAATAAGTTTTGATGAATGTGCACCTTATCCATCTA
>CAYNYX010000140.1:0-2757 GCA_964401535.1 uncultured Muribaculaceae bacterium
ATTTGAAGATAAAGATATTAAAAGTGCAATAATGACATATTTAAATACTTTTAAAGAAATGGAAGATAATGAAGAATCTATTTTAGCAAATTATATAACAAGAGAATATTTAAATCTAGATCCTATAAATATAAGAGAAAAAGAAATAAAAAAAGTAACTAAAGAAATGATTATGAAAGTTTCTAAAAAAATACATTTAGATACTATATATTTATTAGAAGGGAAGGATTAAATGAAAAAGAAAACATTATCTAATTTAGATGTAGATATTTATGAAGAAAAATTAAGTAATGGTCTTGAAGTTTATGTAGTTCCTACAACTAATAAAAATGGTATTTATGTTACTTTTAGTACAAAATATGGTTCAACAACAAGAGAGTTTGTTCCTATTGATGAAGATAAAATGACTATTGTTCCAGATGGAATTGCTCATTTTTTAGAGCATAAAGTATTTGAACAAGAAAATGGTATTGATCCTTTTACTTTTTATAGTGAAAGAGGTGCTGATTGTAATGCTAATACATCAAATGAAAAAACAACTTACTTATTTTCAGGAACTAATTTTTTTAAAGAAAATTTAGAATTATTATTATCTTATGTTACAAGTCCTTATTTTACAGATGAAAATGTTTTAAAAGAAAAAGGTATAATAGAACAAGAAATAAAAATGTATGATGATGATCCTTTTTCAAAGCTATATGATTCTATTTTATATAATTCATTTGTTAAATATCCTATTAGAATAAATGTAGCTGGTACAGTTGAAAGTATTAATAAAATAACTAAAGATGATTTATATAAATGTTATAATACTTTTTATCATCCATCTAATATGTTTATAGTAATTACAGGTAATGTAGATGTACGTTATGCTATAGAAATAATTAAAGATTTTTATAAAACTAAGAAATATCCTGTAGAAAAAGAAATAGAAATTAAAAAATATAAAGAACCTGATAAAGTATTTAAAGATAAAATAGAATTAGATTTAAATATTTCTATACCTAAGGTAGCTTTAAATTATAAAGTTAATATTACTAAATCTAAAATATCATTATATAAAAAATTATTATATTTAAATATATTAATGGATTTAAAATTAGGTTCTACATCTGAATTTTTAGAAAAATTAAGAAAAGAAGGTATCATTAATAATGATATTGCTTATGATTTTGTAAATATAGATACTCATGTTTTAATAATAATAATTGCTGAAACTAAAAAACAAGAAAAATTTATAGAAAATGTTAAGAATCAATTATTAGATTTAAATATTACTGAAAATGATTTATTAAGAAAGAAAAAAACTATAATTAGTTCTTTAGTATATATGAGCGATAGTATATATGGAATAAATCATAAAATAATGAATAATATAATGAAGTATAATGGTATTATATATAATAATTATGAAGAAATAAATAGTTTAAATTTAAAAGAATTTAATGAATTTATTAAAACTATTGATTTAAATAATATGAATATAATATTGGCAAATCCATCTAAATAATATTGCTTTTTAATATTATTTATGATAAATTAGATATGTTTATGGAGGTAATCATGAAAATAGTATTAATTATTGTATCAATTTTGTTAATCGCAATAGTTCTTTTACAAAGTGGTAAAGCAGAAGGAGCTTCTCATTTAATAAGTGGTGGTAGTGATGCTTTATTTACTAATAGAAAAGAACGTGGTGGAGAATTATTTATAACTAGAGCTACTATAGTATTAGGAGTATTATTCTTTATCATTTCAATTATTGGATATTAATGAGTTTGATAAAAAATATAAAAAAAAGAGATTATTTAATTAAAAATCATTATTTTGATATTATATATAAAGAGTATGGAAATACTGTTTATAAAAATTTATTAGAAGAAAGAATATGTTATGATATTTATTTAGAAACAAATAATAAATTTTTAATGAAAATGATGAAAATAAAAATGGAAATATTAAAGAAAACAAAATATTTAATATTTCTTTTAATATCTAGTATTTTAATTAGTATGATTTATCCTATTTATTTTTCATATAGAACATGGAAAAATAAAATTAAGTATTCTTCTTATTCATTAGAATATGATAATATGGTAAATAATTATAGTGATGATATTAATAAATTAAAAAATGTGAATGATTTAGATATTATTATGAAAGTTATAAATGATATGCAAAAGGGTGTTAAAAAAATTTCGCCTAGTGAAGAAGATGAAATTTTTGCATCACCTGGATTAACATTATATATAAGAAAAAAAGGTGTTTGTAGACATTTTGCAGATGATTTTGTGTATAAAATAAATACTATTAATAATGAATATAATGCAAGAGTTTTATATGTTTTAATGCAAGATAGTATTAGTGAATCAACTGATTTTGAAAATTTTTTTGGTAATCATGCTTTAGTTATTATGAATATACCTAACAGTAATGTAAAATTAGTAGTAGATCCATTAAATGAATTATTAGGTATTTTAAGTAATGGTAAAATTCATATGTTTGATAATTCTAATAGATCTTATGAAATTAAATGGATTTCAAATTATTTATATAATGGAACAAGACCTATAGATATATTAGGGAGTTTTAATGGCAATAATATAGAAGAGTTAGAGAATGAATATGGTATTTATGAACAAGATAAATCATATGAAAAAATATTAAAATTGGAAAAATAAAAAAGGGATTATTTATATAATTGAAGTGATAAAGTAAAAGTAGACACAAATAAAAAAGTGTTTACTTTTATTTTTG
>CAYNYX010000141.1:0-2724 GCA_964401535.1 uncultured Muribaculaceae bacterium
TTAGTAAGGTTATTCCAACGTTGATTTCAAACGGGGAACTGGTTGGAAAATTTGAAGTACCAGAGAATACATTTGTCAGTGTAGTAAGTCAGTCACCAGAGAACCAGTTGTTTGGCTATGGAGTAGAAGATGCGATTGCGTTTGGTATGGAAAATATGGGCTTACCACGTGAAGAAATAACAGAGCGCATGGATTATGTGCTTGATTTGTTGAATTTACAGTATCAAAGACAGGCAGTATGTATAGCTTCTGTTTTGGCAATGGAACCGGATATTCTTATTATGGATGAACCGGTAAGTTCTTTGGATCCAAATGGAAAACAGATGGTTCAACGTATTTTGAATCAGTTAAGAGTAAATGGAACGACTACGGTTTTAGTGGATAATAATCTTGTCTGGTGTGCTGGCATTGTAGATCATGTGATTGGTTTATATGATGGACAGGTTATTTTTGACGGAAGCAGAGATGAATTTTTTAACGATACCGCGTTGCAGGATAAATTAAGAGTTATTATTCCGCAAGAGGTTGAAATTTATAAGGAACTGGTGAAACATTTTCCCCAAATGAATCTGTTTTATAACATGGAGCAGGCAAGAGAAGAACTTTCAAAGATTATAGATAAGCAGTCGGGCAGCCATGAAGAAGCAGTACATGTGGATGCACCAGCGGTTGTTACGGTTCATAATCTTGTAAAGACATTTCAGGATGGATTTCACGCATTAATTGATGTAAATGCGAATATTCCAGAGGGAAAAGTGGTTGCAGTACTGGGACAGAATGGTTCTGGAAAGACTACGTTTGTAAAACATTTAAATGGTTTATATAAACCGACCGCAGGAGATGTACGTTATCGTGGAGAATCACAGATAAAAAAGACAGTTGCGCAAATATCCAATAACATCATTTTGGTATTTCAGCATCCGGAACATATGTTATTTGAAGAGACGGTAGAAAATGAATTAACTTTTTGCGCACGTATGCAAAAGGTAGAATTTTCAAAAGAAGAAATTACGAATGTTCTAAGTAAATATCATTTGGAGGAAGACAGAGAGACGTTTCCATTAAATCTTTCCATGGGAAAGAAACATATGCTTACCATTCTTTCGGTTTTGTTTTCCAAGGCTGATGTAATTATTTTGGACGAACCCACTTTGGGAATGGATGCATTCCTGATAAAAGATTTGGAAAAAATGATTGCTCAATTAAAGGAAGCAGGAAAAACAGTGGTTATGATTAGCCATGAAATTCCATTGGTGTTCCGTACCATAGATGAAGCCATTGTATTAAATAATGGAGAAAAACTTTTTGAGGGCAGCCGGGATATGCTTGCAAGAGATAGTGAATTGTTTGAAAAGATTAATATTGCATTACCACCGGTAGTCAGACTTTCAAAAGAATTACAACTTAATAAAATCTGTTGTAGTGTAGATGAATTTGTAAATACAGTTTTAAATGTAAGTAAGAAGGAGGACTAGAAGATGGATTATTTACAATATGTGGATGCCGATTCTATCCTTCATAGACTGGATCCCAGAACAAAATTTGTATATTTTGTAGTTATGGCTATTTTAACCAGTTTAGTGAAATCGGGTGTAGCATTAGCCTTTTTGCTGGTAGCCTTTTTGATTATGTGGTGTGTTTGTTCTATTCAGAAATATATGCTTGTTTTGCTGAATAAATTAAAGGTGCTTTTACTATTTATTTTCTTTCTGTGGCTGGTACTTGGATTATTTGAGCGTCCGGTGATAGATGGTGGAATGATTTTTTATGAAACCATTTTTCACATGGGAAATAAAGAAGTAATGTTCTGTTTTGATTGGTATGATTTATACAAAGGAGCAGTATATTCTCTTAGAATTTTTTTGATGATTGCATCTTTTTATACGGTACTTTTAACCACTAACTTCAGTGAGATTATTTTGGGATTGCAAAAGTGGAAAGTTTCCTATGCCATTGCTTTTGGTATTGGCCTTGTCTTTCAGATTATTCCTTTAATCATTACGGAACTTCGTGCAATTATGGAAGCACAGAGTTCAAGAGGATTGGAGATTGATGAATGTGGATGGGCTACTAAGATTAAAAACTATGTAACATTTTCACTGCCGTTGTTATTTCGAGTAATCAGTAAGGGACAGGCAATTTCACTTGCCATGCATTATTATCAATTGAATTTTTCAAAGAAAAGAAGTGCATATAAGGGTATTAAAGCCAGCAAGTATGATGCATATTTTGTTTTGGTAAATGTAGTAATTATTGCAGTAACTGTTGCACTTAGAATGATGTTTTATATTCCGGTTTAATAAGTGAATATAAAAAAACCAAAGAAGAAGGAGGTATGAAAATGATTAAAAAATGGGAAAATATGAAACGCGATGAATTGAATGCACTAGACAGAGATAATACGATTATTGCTTTGCCACTTTCCGCTACTGAGCAGCATGGTCCGCATCTTCCGGTAGGAACAGATGCTATTATTCTTTCTACCTTAATTGATAAGATAGTAGACGAAGAGGAATTTAAAAAGGGTAATCTTATTTTTGCACCACAGCTTCCAATTGGAAAAAGTAATGAGCATATGGAGTTTGGCGGAACACTTACGTTAGGTGCACATACGTATATGTATGTGATAGAAGATATTGTTGCATCTATTGCCAAACAGGGATTTAAAAAAATTGCCTTGTTTAACAGCCATGGTGGCAATACAGATGTTGCTAATGTGATGAG
>CAYNYX010000142.1:0-2675 GCA_964401535.1 uncultured Muribaculaceae bacterium
TTTTGATAATCCTACAAAATCTAATAGCTCATTAGCTTTATTAATTATTTCATCTGTTATAGGTTTCTTAGAAATTTTATAGGGCATCAAAACATTTTCTAGTGCAGTGAATTCAGGTAGTAGATAGTGAAATTGAAATATAAAGCCCAAGTTTTCATTCCTTACTTTTGCTAATTCGTTTTTATTCATGTTTTTGGTATTGCTATTATTTATAAAAACATCACCTTCGCTTGGCTTATCAAGAGATCCTAAGATGTTTAAAAGGGTAGACTTACCACTACCAGATTGTCCAATAATTGAGTTGAAAGAACCTTCTACAAACTCTATATTTATACCATGAAGAACTTCAAATTTAATTTTAGTACCATAAAATTTTCTTACATTTACAAGTTTTAAAACAATATTTTTATCCATTTCTAATCACCTCAATTACACTAAGTTTTGAAGATTTTCTAGCAGGAAGCAAAGAAGCTACCATTGAAGCAATAATTGTTATTGCTGCTGATATTATTATCTATTGGATATCTATATATAATGGCACCACAGGACTGCCATCAGAAGTTAGAGCAAATAATGCAAAACTATATGATAGACCTAGTCCTAATACTATTCCTCCAATTGCTCCAAGTACTCCAAGTATTAATCCTTCAAAAAGGAATATTAAACTAGCATCAAAGTCTTTAATACCCATGGCCTTTAGTATTCCTATTTGTCTGCTTTTTTGCATAACAATAATAGCTAGAACACTACTTATGCCAATAACAACACTAACAACTACAAATATTTGAATCATTAGACTGGAGATACTTTGTCCTTGTAGTCCAGAAAGTAGTTCTTCATTATTATCCATCCAATTAGTAACAACAATGTTTTGTGATGAAGAAGTATTTTCTATTTCTGTTGCAATTTCTCTAGCACTAAATTCGTAACCACTATTAATTTGGGTTTCAATTTGCGTAACATAATTATTACCTAAAATATTTTGACCAGTAGTTAATGAGGTTACACCCCAAGAATCATTAATTGTTTTGACTTTGAAATCAAAAAAGCCAGAAACCTTTAATTCTTGATTACCTTTTAAAGGGATAGCAACAACTACATCATCACCAATACTAATCCCTAAATCTTTGTAATTATTTCCAAGAAGTATTTCGCCATCATTTTTAGGCATTTCTCCTTCAGTTACTTTTGATGATAAGTCATAAATATCATCAACATTATTTAAATCAAAAGAACGCACAATAATAGGTTTATTTTCTAGATCATTATATATTGTTCCATTTTGATTTATTGTAGGTAAATATGCTTTTATTTGAATATCTTTTCCTTGTAGGGTATCAATAATTTGTTCGTAATTATCTAAGTAACCATTATCTTTTTCAGATATAGTTATTTGTGAAGAGTTTCCAATTGTCTTTTCAATTAAAGACTTTTGCAATCCTGATATTAAAGATCCAATAAAAACCTGAACAGAAATACCAACAGCAATACCTAAAATTATAATAGTTGTTTGTAGCTTACCAGATTTTAAAAACCTGAGAGCAATTGCAAATGCTAGTTTCATTTTAAATCACCAGCGATTTCTAATATTTCTTTCATTGAATCAATATGATAATCATATTTAATATAGTCAATTGCTCCTTTATAAGTAAATGCTTGACCACCAACAATTATCTTGATTTTTGGATATATATTTTTAATATCATCTGTTAATTTTTGAGTTACGACCAAGTTATAGTAATTTGTTACACTTATTGCTAAGTAATCTGGTTTTAATCCTTTAATTGCTGAGATAACTTGTTCATTTGGTGTATTAGCTCCAATATAAATACTATCAAAACCCGCTAGTGTAAAATAATTACTTACAATTATTGCTCCAATTTCATGAAATTCCCCTTGAGGACATAAGACTACAACTTTTTTGTTTAATTGTTTTGTGTTATTCTTAATTTTTATTATATAGTTATATGTCGATTCAATAATGGTTCTAATAATAGAACTTCTGGTGTGTTCTTTCCATATACAAATATCCTTATCATTTAGTCCACACCCAAAATCTATAAGAGATCTTTCCAAAAAATCTTTATAGACCGTGTATAAATCATATTTTTTGCTATCTAACAAATTTAGGATAAACAAAACAGCAGAGTCTTTATCTTCTTTTTCTAGCATAGTGAGGAATTTATTATAGTCATCCATACTATTTCACCCTCTTTTTATATTATGTTTAATGAATAAAAAGCCTTAATCTAATAATATTATAATATAAAATAACCAAAATTAAAATATTTTGCACTTTAAATATATGCTGATAGTCCTTTTGAAGTGACAGTTAAAATCATTTTTGCTATTTCATCTGAAGGTTTTTTCATTCCACTTTGTATCCATTTTTGCACGATACCAATACTACCATTAACATTAAATAATAGTAAATATTCTGCAGTTTCATTATTTAATGAAGCTTCTTTTTGCCATTTTCTAACTATTTTTTCTTGAACAATCATTAATATCTTTTTTTGAAGTTCTATTATTCCGTTTTCTCCAAGAAGAACTTTACAAACCTTAGAGTTTTCCACTATATAATCAAAAATACCTTTTAAGGTTTCATATGATTCTAGTTCTCTATTTGATTTAAAGTAATAATTTTCAAGATGTTCATTTATACCTTGGATAAC
>CAYNYX010000143.1:0-2664 GCA_964401535.1 uncultured Muribaculaceae bacterium
ATGAGTATACAATATTATAACGGAAGAGTATCATATAAAAAAAACAGGACTAAAAAGCCCTGTTTTTTTTATATATAAGGAATGATGAAAAATGTACTAATTTTAATTTTAAAGTCGATTAATCAAATTTTTCATATAATTAGAGTTAATAATGATTATGCAACCTTTGCGAGCGCGGGTAATAGCGACATAAAATATTCTTAATTCGTTAATGTAATCTAAATATTTATCGTGTTCTGATGTATGATAAATAATAATAACATTTTCAAAAGTTAAACCCTTTGCTTTATGGATGGTCATAAATCCTTTAAAATTATAACGAGAAATGATATTGTAATTTTTTAAATCATATAGTTTTTCAAAGTCTTTAAAATCGGTTTTTACAATGAAAGGAAAATTTTTTAATGAATTTTTAAAAATTACAGTGTCATCAAGTTTTTTAATAAGATTTGATAAAATAAAACTTTCGCAACGGTAATTATAAGGTAATTTATTAAACAGTTTTTTATTATTGCGAAAATGAATTATAAAATTAAAAAAATCTGATTGATAAATCACCTGTTTTATATCATATATGAAAATTATATTGTAATGTAACTTTAAAAGTCTTAAGAAAAACTTCAAATGATAATTGGATAAGTCTTGTGCCTCATCAATTATTATATTTTTAAATTTAAAAGTTTTATTTTCTATAAATTTATTAGAAAAAATTAACTTATAAGCATTATCAATAGAAACCTTTAAATAACTACAAATAAAACTATCAATAGTACTCTTTTTTTTAAAATTAACTGATTGTAATAATTGATTTGTAAAGGTTAGGTAATAATAATCTTTGTAATTTTCATTTATAAACGTAGTTTTTCCAGAACCAGCGGAACCAATTATAAACTTAATCATTTTTTAAGCATGTAATTTTCTAAATAATATTTAGACATATAATTAATAATCCTAGCTATTGACGGTTGCTTTGAAAATTTTATATCAAAATCTTGTTCAGAAATATTTAAAAACAATTTGTCAAAAGCAATTCTAAAATTATTAAAAACAATCTTAGAATTTTCAGGAAATTTATTTTCTTTTATTTGAAAAATTTTAAGAAAATCAAAAAAAACATTAATTAATAATTGTTGATAAAATAATTTGTAATTGGAGTAGTTTACAGTTATATTTTTATTTTTTAAACTATCATAACGCAAATATAATAAAGATTGTTCTATTAAATTAATAATCAAATCCGAATTGTCACAAAAATAAATCTTATTTACATCATCATATTTAATAGAAGTATCAATTTTTAATAATAAGTCTAAATCGTCCTTATCATACCTATGAAAATTTGTATTTAAATAATTACAATTACAAAGGTAAATTAATTCATGTTTATAGTCAAATTTTAAAAATTGGGCAAATTGTAAATATGCGAACGAATAATCTTGAAAGGTATTTTTTGTGTAAAAACCCAACCTTAAATATGCTTGAAAAGTATTTAAATTCATAACTAAAATTTTTTATGTCATTACTATACCTTTTCGTGTTAAAATTTCCTGACTGTATTCTAAAGCACCGTCATCAACTAACCACTCAATTAGGTTTTCTCCATCCCTTATGCTGAATTTTTTTTGGACTAATAAATAATCGCCTTGAGTTTGCAACTGATTAAAAACGCTTTTAATAACATCGTTGTCAGTCCCCCAGCCTTTCATGGCAACTTCTAATTGATTGGCAAAAGTCAACGCTTGTTTTTCAGAGATAGTTGGACTGTCGGCATTCGACAAAGTTTCCAATTCTTCATCAACCCCTTTGTCAAGTTCGTCAGTCTCTTTTTTTTCTTTTGCTTTCGTGCTAAATTTTTTATATAAAATAATACCAACAATCGAAGCGCCAAGAATAAAAAACAACGCTCTATTTTTTTGAAGAAAAGACCCAAAACCTTCAAATGTTTTAATAAAACTTTCCATAATTATCTAACTATTTTTACAACCGTTAACGCAAATATTGATATTGCACAGACAGCAAGTGAAACAATCAACGGCGTTATGTTAACTACATTTACATCCACATCAACTTGAATATTTCCGTTTTCATTAGTGCTTAAACCGACCAAGTCTAAAATATTACTCATTTTTTTTATTTTTTAAGAAATTTAAAATTTTTTTTATTAACTCTGTTAATTTTTTAGCGACCATATAACGAGGATACCTATTAAACGATAAATTATCATAAGTAGCAACTAAAATTACAACAAACATAAAACATATTAAAAAATATTCCATAAAGAAATTAATTTTTAAAGATTAAACGCAAAAACTGAAATAAACTTAAGTCATAAAATTTTAAAGAATTACCATAATTAACAGAACCATCAGAAGAGGCATTGTCATCAACAAGAACGTCATCATGAGTAAATGTATCTAACTCATTAACAGATATTTCTTTCATGCTTAAATCAAAATCTTTTTTTTTCATAGAAAAACAAAGCCAATGATTAGCGTCATAATAATCAACAGTTTGTAAACCACTATCAAAACCATTTTTAAAAGCAGTTAAAGTATCTTTTAAGCCGATGTAAGTAAATACTAAATTTCTATAGCATGCAGTAGGGACTTCGACTTTAAAATTTTCTGTTCCAGTAAAATTTTTTTCTATTTTGTTAAAAAATGT
>CAYNYX010000144.1:0-2631 GCA_964401535.1 uncultured Muribaculaceae bacterium
AATTCAGTTTGTTCTAAAGTTGGATTTATAACAAATTCTCCATTAACTCTACCTACTTTAACTCCAGCAATAGGACCATTAAATGGTATTTTAGAAATTGCTAAACATAATGATGAACCTAACATTGCTGTCATTTCTGGTGAATTATCTTGTTCTACTGATAAGATAGTATTAACAACTTGAACTTCATTTCTAAAATTTTCTGGAAATAAAGGTCTAAGTGGTCTATCAATCATACGAGCTGCTAAAGTAGCGGCATCAGTAGGACGACCTTCTCTTTTAATAAAGCCTCCAGGGATTTTACCAACTGAATATAATTTTTCTTGATATAAAACCATTAATGGAAAGAAATCAGACAAAACATTAGCTGTTTTTGATACAACTGATGTTGATAATACAACTGTATCACCATAGCGTACTAATACTGCTCCATGAGCTTGTTTTGCAAGTTCTCCATGTTCTACTATTATTTTTCTTCCCCTGAAATCTAATTCAAATATTTTTTTCATATTTTACCTCCTTATATTTTTTAATATTTTTTCTTTTGTTTTATTAAAATTGTTTTTATATTTATTTATACTTTCACCATAAGAACTAACAAATTTATCTCGTAATGGTTTTAAACTTTTTAAATCAATATAAGTATCACCTATATTTAAATCTTTAGGTGATGTATTATATTCTTCTTTAGTTATAAAATCATAATATTTATATGAATCTTCTTCTTTTTTTCTATAAACTGCTACATGTTTAGCAAATTCATAATCAATTTTTCTTTTATTTACAATCTTATTAAGTATACCAACATATACAACAATCCCCATAAAATACCTCTATTCATACCATTAGAAAGGCACTCAAAAAAGAGTGCCCACCATTATTATTATTTTCTTAAACCTAATTGTTTAACAATTTCACGATATCTAGAAACATCAGTTTTAACTAAATAATTTAGTAAGCTTCTTCTTTGTCCTACTTTCTTTAGTAATCCTCTTCTAGAATGGAAATCTTTTTTATGTTCTTTTAAATGTTCTGTTAAATCATTTATTTCTTGTGTTAATATAGCAATTTGAACTTCAGTTGAACCTGTATCAGTTTCACTTTTACCATATTTTTTAACAATATTAGACTTAACTTCTTTTGTCAAAGCCATAATATACCTCCTTTATTTATTAGTCTACTTAAACTTAGAATAGAGTCAAGGTTCTCTCTAATCCATGTATAAGTACATATATTAATATACACTATATTTGTTATTTATGCAAGTAAAATATTATATTTTTTAGTGTAAAAACATTTTCCATGGTTTTAATATACCATTATTATCTTTATATATTGCTTTTACTTTATTATTTAAGGTAAAAACCACTATATTTTGATTATAAATATTATCTAATTTACAACCATTACTTACTTTGAAATTTAATTCATTATCCATTTCTATTTTAAAGTAATCTTTTAAAATATATTCAATTGGAATTATTGCGAAATTATTATCATATATTTCTTCTAATGTTTGACACATATCTAATTCAAATATTCCTTGTTTGGTTCTTTCTAAAGAATTCATTATTCCAAATGTATTTAATTTTATTCCTATATCTTTTGCTAAAGCTCTTATATATGTTCCTTTACTTACTTTACACTTTATTTTAAATTCTGTTGTAGTTTCTGTATAATTAATATCATCTATTAATTCTATTTCTTTAATTTCTACTTCTTTTTTAGGTAAAGTAACTTTTTCATTATTTCTAGCATATTCATATAATTTTTTACCATTAACTTTAACAGCTGAATAAGAAGGTACTTCTTGCATATATTTACCCTTCATACTATTTAATGTTTTTATTATATCTTTCTTAGAAATGTGAGTATTCTTACTTTCTAATATATTTCCTTCTATATCTAATGTATCTGTTGATACACCTAGTGTAATACCAGCAATATACTCTTTTTCTTCACTAGATAATATATCTGCTATTTTAGTAGCAGAACCTGTTACTAATACAAGAACACCTGTTGCTAAAGGATCTAAAGTTCCAGTATGACCTATACTTTTAGTTCCTAGTTTTTTACCTACTATATTAACTATATCTCTACTTGTAAAGTTCTTTTTTTTGTTTACTAAAATAATTCCATTCATACTTCACCAAAATTTAATCATCACTTCTTAACATAATAACTAATCTTAATATATTTAATAATGTTGATATTAAACTTGCTACATATGTAAATGCAGCCGCGCTTAATACTTTTTTAGTTCCATCAACTTCACTACTATCGATAATACCTAGATTAACTAATAAAGTATTGGCTCTTTTAGAAGCATCAAATTCTACTGGTAATGTTACTAATTGAAATAAAAGAGTTGCAAGTAATAGAAAGATTGATACTTTTATATATCCAGTTATACCAGCAAAAATAGAAATAATTAATCCTATATATCCTATATAAGTTATTAAATTAACAACAGGAACTAAAAAACTTCTTATTTTCATCATGAAATATCCTTCTTTATCTTGAATAGCATGACCACATTCGTGAGCTGCTATAGCTACTGCTGCTATATCTTCACCATTAAATACTTCTTTAGATAATCTAATTACTTTTCTTGATGGATCATAATGATCT
>CAYNYX010000145.1:0-2599 GCA_964401535.1 uncultured Muribaculaceae bacterium
ATTTAATTAATTTATCTTTATCATTAAATATAATATTTTGTACTATATCAACTCTTTCATCATTGTATTTTGGTTCAACATTATATCCTAATTTTTCCATTACATAAGAAGTTAATACTGATGTTTTAATACTACTAGCAACAACACTAGGAGCAAAATAAAGTCCCATTAATATTGATTTATTGATTCCTAAACTTGGTCCTACTTCTTTACCTTCTCCTGGTAATGTTAATCTTTCAGCTACTAATTTAACTAAATTTTTATTACCTACAATATAGGCGCCATTAGGTGCTATTCCACCACCTGGATTTTTTATTAAAGAACCAACTATTATATCTCCTTTTATTTCTTCATTAGATACAAATTCACAATAACAATTATCAATCATTACTATAACATTAGAATCTATATTCTTAATAAAATCATAAACTTTGTTTATTTTTTTTATAGATAAACTTTTTCTTTTAGAATAACCTTTAGATCTTTGTATTTCAATTACTTTTATCTTTTTATTCTTTAATGTTTCTTCTATTTTTTTATAATCAAAATCATTATCAATTAAATCTATTTGTTCGTAATTAACTCCAAATGATTTTAAAGAACTATCATTATCTTTAATACCTATTACTTCATGTAATGTATCATAAGGAAGTCCTGATATACTAAGTAAAATATCAGATGGTCTTAATAATCCAAATAATGTAACACATAGGGCATGAGAGCCACTTACCATATTACTTCTAACTAAAGCATCTTCTTTATTAAAAATAGTTGCGAAAATATCTTCTATTGCATCTCTACCTACATCATTATATCCATATCCTGTAGTTCCAGCAAAATGAATATCAGAAATGTTATGTTTTTGAAAAGCTTCTAAAACTTTTAAACTATTATAATTACATATATTATCGATATTATTATAAATACTACTTAACTCTTTTTCACATTGTTCTATAAAATTAACACTTTCATTACTTATTTTAAGCATAATCACACCCACCATCTACTCTAATTATAGAATTATTTATATATGAAGCATCATCACTTACTAAAAATGCTACCACTTTAGCAATCTCAATACTAGTTGCGAATCTTTTTAAATATATTTTTTTACATTCTTCATTTACAAATTCTTTATCTAATTCTTTATTCATGTCAGTATCAACCCAACCTGGGGCAACTGCATTAACATTAATATATGGAGCATAGTGCTTTGCTAAATTATGAGTTAATGATATTACACCAGCTTTAGAAGCATCATAATCTAATGATTCTTCATAGTAAGTTTCAATACCATTTGTAGAAGCTATATTAACTATTTTTCCAGAATTATTTTGATACATTATATCACCTACTAAACGAGATACCAAAAAAGTTCCAATTAGATTTGTATCAATAGTTTTTCTAAAATTTTCATAAGTTTTATCTTCAAATGCAGTATCTATAGCAATACCTGCATTATTAACTAAAACATCTATTTTATTAAATGTTGACATAATTTTATTAACCATTTCTTTTACTTCATCTTCTTTACTTATATCACATTTAACTAATAAAGTTTTAACACCAAATTTATTTTTAATTTCATTTTCTAATTCTAAAGCTTCATTATAACTATTATTATAATTAATAATAACATCATATCCTATTCTAGCAAGCTCATAAACTATAGAAGCTCCTATTCCTCTTGATGATCCAGTCACTAAAGCAACTTTACCCATAATATTCCTTCTTTCTTAAAAATATTATATCATAATTTTATATATTTTTACTTTACATTCTATTTATAAATATAGTTTTGAATAATAAATTTTTGTGTTATAATTTTAATATAACAATAAGGAGGAATTATGATATTGAAAGATAAAGTCGCACTGGTAACAGGTGGCGCACAAGGTATTGGAAAAAGTATTGCAATTTGTTATGCAAAACAAGGTGCTAAAGTAGTAATTGCTGATTACAATGAAGATTTAGCAAAACAAGCAGCAGAAGAAATCATTAATAATGGTGGTATTGCTTCTTATATTAAAGCTGATGTAACTAAAGAAGAAGATATTAAAGCAATGGTAAAATTTACTATTGATACTTATGGAAAATTAGATTGTGCATGTAATAATGCTGGTAAAACTGGTATTCCAGAAAGTATTTTAGATATTGATGAAAGTGAATTAGATTCAGTATTAGATTTAGATCTAAAAGGAGTATTTTTCTGTTTAAAAGAAGAAATAAATGCTATGAGAGCAAACGGAAGTGGAACTATAGTTAATATATCTTCTACAAATGGATTAGTAGGAACTGGTAATATGGTTCCATATAATACAGCTAAACATGCCGTTATAGGCCTTACTAAATCTGTTGCTTTAGAAGAAATTAAAAACAATATTAGAATAAATACAGTTTGTCCTGGAGCTACTAGAACACCTTTAGTAGCAAGTCAAGATCCAAAAGCAATTGAAATGTTCTGTAAATCAATTCCTATTGGAAGAATGGCAGAACCAGAAGAAGTAGCTAATGCAGTATTATTCTTATCATCTGATCTATCATCATACATAGTAGGTGCTACTATTGTTGTTGATGGTGGAGTTACAATAGACTAAAA
>CAYNYX010000146.1:0-2583 GCA_964401535.1 uncultured Muribaculaceae bacterium
ATAGCAGAAGAAATAGGTAGACTTTATGGATATCATAATTTAGTTTCTACATTACCAATAGTTGGTATTAAAAAAGGTGTTTATGTAGGAGATGTACTTATAAGAAAAACTATATCTAAAAGACTTAGAAGTTTAGGTTTAAATGAAACTAAAAATTATACTTTAACTTCTAAGGAAATGTCTGAATTATTTAGATATGAAAATTTAGAAAATATTGTTATACCAAATCCTATGAGTGCTGATAAGAGTGTAATTAGAACTACATTATTACCATCATTATTAAATGTATATGAATATAATAAAGCTAGAAAAGTTAATGATATAAATATATATGAAATAAGTAAAACTTATGATATAAATTATAATGAAGATACTAAAGTAGCAATCCTTATGAAAGGTAATTATATAACTAATAAATGGAGTAATAGTTTAAATGTTGATTTTTATTTAGTAAAAGGAATTGTTGAAAATTTATTAGATTATTTAGGATTTAAAAATAGATATAGTTTTGTAGCAAATGAAATAGATTCATTACATCCAGGTATGAGTGCTGATATTTTAATTGATAGAGAAAAAGTAGGTATTATTGGTAGAGTTAATCCTACAATTATGAAAGATTTAGTTTATGTAGTTGAATTATCAATGAATAAATTAAATAAATCAGTTAAACCTATTAAATATAAAGAAGCATCAAAATATCCTATTATTGTTAAAGATTTAGCATTTATAACAAATAAAGATGTAACTTGCGAAACTATAATGAATCAAATTAAAAAATCAGGTGGAAGATTATTAACTGATATTGATGTTTTTGATGTTTATACAGGAGAAAATGTTAAAGAAAATGAAAAATCAATTGCTTATACTTTAACATTCTCAGATACAACTAGAACTTTAAATGAAGAAGAAGTAACTAATGTATTTAATAAAATAATTAGTGAAGTAGAACAAAATTGCAAGTGTCAATTAAGAGATAAATAGGAAATTCCTATTTTTTCTTTTGTTTTAGTTTATATCTTTAATTATAAATGGTATAATAAAAATAGGTGATAAAATGGAAAAAATAATTTTAGTAGATGGCAATAACTTATTATTTAGAAGTTATTATGCAACTGCATACAACGGTAATTTTATGAAAAATAGTAAAGGTTTTCCTACAAACGCTTTATTTGGTTTTACTAACATGATAAATAAAATAATATTAGAAGAAAAACCAACATTTATGATAGTAGCATTTGATAAAGGAAAAACATTTAGACATGATAAATTTGAAGTTTATAAAGGTAAAAGAATAGAAATGCCTGAAGAACTAAAATTACAATTTCCAATAGCTAAAGAAATGTTAACATATATGGGTATAAAGTATTATGATATTGATAATTATGAAGCTGATGATATAATTGGAACATTCGCAGAATATTGTAATAAAGAAGAAAAATATATAGGAACTATTATAAGTAGTGATAAAGATTTATTACAATTAATAACAAAAGATGTTGATATAAAATTATTGAAACCAAAAGATTATATAAGATATAATTTAGAAACATTTAAGAAAGATTATGGAATTGAACCTATAAATATAATAGATTTAAAAGCTTTAATGGGTGATCAATCAGATAATATACCAGGAGTAAAAGGAATAGGTGAAAAAACCGCTTTAAAACTTTTACAAGAATATAAAACTTTAGATAATATATATGAAAATATTGATAATATTAAAGGTGCTACTAAAGATAAATTAATAAATGATAAAGATAATGCTTATATGAGTTATGAAATAGCAACTATAGTAAAAGATGTACCTGTTGATATAGATATTAATGATATTAAATTGAAAAATAAAGATGATCAAAAATTAAATGATTTATATGAAGAATTAGAATTTTATTCATTTTTAAAAAAAGAAAAAATTGTTAAAAAAGAAGAAATATTAGATATAAAAATATTAGATAAATTACCTACATTAAATAATAATGTAGCAGTTTATTTAGAATTAGATAATACTAATTATCATAAAGCCAATATTTTAGGTATGGGTATTTATTCTAAAGAAATTTGTTGTTTTATTAAAAAAGATGATATAAAAAATAATATTGAAATATTAAATAAAGTAAATAAATATACTTATGATATAAAAAGAATGTATGTTTCTTTAAAATGGCAAAATATTATTATTTCAAACTTTAATTTTGATACATTGATTGGTGCTAATTTGCTTGATTATAATACAAAAGATGATGTTGCCTATCTAGCAAATCAATTAGATTATGATATTACTTTCTTTAATACAAAAGAAGATAATACAAATACATTTGCTTATAATGCTATTATGAAAGCAAAATTTATTTATGAAACTAAAGAAATGTTTGAAAATAAATTAAAAGAAAAAATGATGGATCATATATTTTGTGATATAGAATTACCACTTACTACTGTCTTAGGTGATATGGAATATAATGGAATCAAAATCAATAAAGATGAATTAGTAAATATGGGTGAAGAAATAAAAATAAAACTGGAACTTATAAGTAAAGATATATATAATAGTGCAGGATGAACTGCACCGGATCGAGATTGCAG
>CAYNYX010000147.1:0-2557 GCA_964401535.1 uncultured Muribaculaceae bacterium
TCCTATAATATACCAACCAATAATAATTAACATCCATATTACAGCTATTAATATAATGGTTCTTCCCATAATCTTTATAGTCCCTAATATGTTGACTTTTGAGTTCGTATCATTGTGTTTTTCCATAAAGCCTATCATTACTATAAAATAGGCGAAAAATGGTGTAAAACATTTACCTACTGAATCAGCTGCTCCAAATATAAATTGAGTGAAACTAGGACTAATATTTGCTTTCATAAATAATGGTATAACTACTGGTGCCATTAGTACCCATTTACCTAATATTGATGGCATCAAAATAGTAATCATTATTGTTATTACAAACAAAGCTAGAATAAGAAATACACCTGTAAAATTCATTCCACCTATAAATTCAACTAAATTAGCACATATTACTTCTCCTAAGTGTGTATAGTTTAAAACGCTAATTAATATTGATGAAAAGAATAATAAAACAAATACATAACCAGCTTTTGAAAAACTTCTTGATAATCCTTGATTATACTGATCACTGTTCTTAATATTTCCTGATGTTTTTCCATATACTAATCCACAAATCATCATCATGATTACTATTAGAAATAATACTCCATCTTTAAAAGGCGCTGAATCACTAAATAGTTTTGCTATATAAGTGTTCTGTTCTAAATCCAATAAAATTCCAGATGGACCAATACCAGGAATAAGTAAAAATATCAATATTACTGACATAAATAATAATGCAATATTAGTGGATTTTAATCCCCTTTTAGATACAATAGTTGAATCTTCATATTTTTCTGGTTTCGCAAATTTATATTCTAAATAGTTGGTAATAATTATAGTTAAACCAAATATAAATATAATCGAACTTGCTATCATAATATATATATTTGATGATAAATCAAATATATAATTTTTATCAACTGATAAGCTTGCTGAATTTTGAGTTATAATTCCTAACAAATGGCTATCATAATTATACATAAATCCACACGCATGACCTATAGTAACACCTAAAAATAAGGTTATTACGCCAAGCATACCATTTCGACCTAAGTATTTATACATAATACCTACCAAGGGTAAAAATATAACATAACCATAACTTCCTAGAAATGCTGATACAAAACCAATCAATAAAACAACAAAGGTTATTACTGATGGTTTATATTTTTTTATACTTTCCATTTTAGCTTTTAATAATCCGGATTGTTCACATATTGATACACCTATTAAAGCAATTATAAGCAATACAAGGGGTTCACATAGAACAAAATTAGTTACAATATTAGAAAATAAATATCTAATTCCTTCAAATGTTAGTATACTCTCTACATTCACTAATGAAGTTTCTAAGGCATTATTTGTCATTGATGTAACTGTGCCATCTACTCCTATTAATGAGAAAAAAGTTCCTATTAACGCTACAATAATGGTTAAAAATATTATTGTGGTAACAGGGCCAATATGATTTTTTTTCTTTTTCAAGTAATTTCCTCCTTAAAACTTAACAATTTTTTTGAGTTTTTTATTAAATTCTATTCGTGGCAACATAATTGTACGATTGCATGCTAAACATTTTATTTTTATATCAGCACCATTTCTAGTTATTTCCCACTCATTTGTACCACAAGGATGTTGTTTTTTCATAACAACAATACTTCCTAATTGATAATTTTTATCCATATTACATCTCTTTCATATCAATGATTTCTAAAATTCTATTTAAATCAGCGGTATTTGTAAATGATATTTCTATTTTTTTATCTTTTATTTTAACTTTTGTATCTAATTTTTCTCTTAATAAATCTTCTACATATTTATATTCATTACTTTTAACTTGTTTATTTATTTTAACTTTTTTCTCTAATTCATTAGTATTTACTAATTGTTCAATATCTCTTACCGGTAACTTTTCTTCTACAATTTTTTGAGCCATTTCTATTATTTGTTCAGGAGATTCTAGTTTACTTAATACTCTAGCATGTCCCATACTAATTTCATTATTTGAAACAAGTTTTTGAACTTCTTTAGGAAGTCTTAATAAACCTATTATATTTGTTACATAACTTCTACTCTTACCTACTTTTTTTCCTAATTCATCTTGTGTTAGATTTAATTTTTCAATCATAGATTTATATGCTTCGGCTTCTTCCATAACATTTAAATTTTCTCTTTGAATATTTTCTAACAATGCGATTTCTATCATTTGTTCATCAGTAAAATCTCTAGGTATAGCTGGTATTACATCTAAACCTGCCATCTTAGAAGCTCTAACTCTTCTTTCACCTGCTACAATGTAATAACCTTTAATACTTTTTCTAACTATTATTGGCTGAAATACACCATATTCTTTTATTGATTCTGATAATTCTTGTAAAGCATTTTCATCAAATATTTTTCTTGGTTGATATGGATTTGGTCTTAATTCATCAATTTTTACTTCAATTATATCTTCGTTTGTAGCTTCTGCTATTATTTTTTGTTCAATACTGTCTAAATCCAAATTATCATTATTAAATAATTGTTCTAATCCTTTACCTAATGCTTTTCTATTTTCCATTTCTCTCAATCA
>CAYNYX010000148.1:0-2550 GCA_964401535.1 uncultured Muribaculaceae bacterium
TTATTTAATAGAAGGATCATTACCAATTAATGATAAAGAAATAACAATGTTACCTAAATATGCTAGTATTCATAATATTAAATTAGGTGATTATTATAAAATAGGTGATACAGAATATAAAGTAGTTGGATTTACTTATGCCCCAGATTATATATATCCATTAGTATCTTATAATGCTATTATGTTTGATGAAGAACAAAATAATGTAATTTATATCAATAAAGAAAATTATGAAGAAGTAAGTGGTATTGAAGAAAGAACATATTCTATTTTATACAATGGTGATGTTGAAAGAAAATTTGAACTTAGTAATATTATGACTGAAAAAGAATCAACAACTTTTGATGATCCAATGAAAGTATTATATGATGATTCTAATGTAATGATTGGTATTTTTGCTGCTACTAGATTAGCTAGAATATCAGCACTACAAATGGAATTTGCAACCGATAGATTATTTGCTAATTACTTCTTATATGTGTTATTAGGTATAGCAGTATTTGTAATCGCAATTATTACTAAAAAAAGAATTGAAGATGAAAAACTACAAATAGGGGTATTAAAATCATTAGGTTATTCACCTTTATCTATAGCAGTTAGTTATCTAGTCTATCCAATTATAGGTTCTTTAATAGGTGGAACTTTAGGTTATATAATAGGTAGTATTGCTAATGGACCTTTAGCAACATACTTCATAAGCTATTTTATAATTCCTTTAGAAGGATTTAGTATTAGTCCTAAATACATAATCAATTGTTTATGTTTACCAACTATATTACTTTCTATTCTAAGTTATATAATTGCTTTAATTATGTTAAGAAAAAAGCCTTTATATTTACTTAGAGAAGGTAGTAATTTAAAAGTCAATGTATTTTCTAGATTTGCTAATAAAATAACAAGTATTTTACCTTTTAAATATCGTTTTAAATACTCTTTAGCATTTCGTTCAATACCTAAATTAATAGTAGTAGGTTTAACTTCATTTTTTACAGGTATGTTAATTGTATTGACTTTAATAGGAGTTAATTTGTTAGATAATTTAGTAGAGAAATCATTTAAAGGTTTAACTTATGATTATATGATTTATACTAATACTATTGAAACAGAAGAATTAGATCTTAATTCTGATTATGTTGTTAATGCTATGATGCCAGTTGCAGAAATACTTGATAATGAAGGTAATAAAAAAGAGATTGAAAAAGATTTAACAATCAGTATTACTGGTATCGATGTTGATAGTAAATATGTGAAAGTTATTGATGATAAAGATAAGAATATAATTGATTCATTAAATGATAAAAATGGAGTTATTATCAATAGAAATATGAATAATTTATATAAAATTAATATTGGAGATACTATAATATTAGGATTAGATGAAGAATTTAAAAATAAAATATCATATAAAGTAATTGGTATTTCAGAAGAATTCATGAATATGACAGGTTATGTTAATAGAGAGTCTTTATGTAAGACAGTTGGTTATGATAGTACTTGTTATACATCTATGTTTTCTAATGATTCAAAATATTCTAGTTTAAGTACAGTTGATTCTAATTTAGTTAATAAAATCGCAACTATTATTAATATGAAAGATATGAAATCAAATATAAGTAAAACAATGGAAATGTTTGATGCAAGTATTTATGTAGTAATTTTATTCGCATCAGTTATGGCTTTTGTTATTATAGTTGTTATAGCTAATATAGTTGTTGAAGAAAATAAGAAAACTATTTCATTGATGAAAGTTATGGGATATAAAAATAAAAGAATAAGTTCAATTGTTTTAAATATATATACTCCTATGATTATAATTGCTTATTTAATTAGTATACCCGCAATGATTAAGTTACTAGAAAAAATTGTTTCTGTTTTAGCAGGCGATATGGAAATGACTATTCCAATTGGTTTAGAACCTACTATGGCTATAGTTGGTTTGATAGGATTGTTAACCGCATACTATGTAGCAGTTGCTTTATCTAAAAGAGTTTTAAATAAAATTCCTTTAGCTATCGCACTTAAAAGGGAGTAGAAATATGGGAAATTTAATTGAATTAAAAAATGTTAGTAAAACTTATTCATTAGGTAAATATGAAACTAAAGCTTTGGATAATGTTGATTTAGATGTTAAAAAAGGTGAAATATTAGTTATTTTAGGAGCTTCTGGTAGTGGTAAAACTACTATGCTTAATGTTATATCTGGTTTAGATAAAATTGATAAAAAGAAGAATAGTTATATTAAATATAATGGAAATGATATATCTAATTATAAAGATATTAAAATGACTAAGTTTAGAAAGAATAATTTAGGTTTTATCTTTCAAACATATAATTTATTAGAACATTTAAATGTAAGAGAAAATGTATTAGTAGGATCTCAATTAGGTAATACTAAAGTAGATATTGATGAAATATTAGAAATAGTTGGATTGACAAAACATTCTAAAAAATATATGCATCAATTATCAGGTGGCGAACAACAAAGAGTTTCTATTGCTAGAGCTTTAGCTAAAAAACCAGAAGTTATGTTTTGTGATGAACCAACAGGAG
>CAYNYX010000149.1:0-2536 GCA_964401535.1 uncultured Muribaculaceae bacterium
TGATACCGGAATTTTCGATGCTGGTGTATATGTTGCTTTATGCAACACTTTATTTAGCAGGATACAATATGTATGTCGATGATTTAAGAAGATTTAGAAGATTAGGTTCTAAAACTCCAGGACATCCTGAATATGGTGTAACAAAAGGTGTTGATTGTACTTCTGGACCATTAGGACAAGGTATCGCAACCGCTGTTGGTATGGCTATAGGTTCAAAAAAATTAAATACAATGTATAAACTATTAAATGATAAAAGTATATTTGACTATAGAGTATATGTTTTATGTGGTGATGGCGATTTAATGGAAGGCATCAGTAATGAAGCTATGTCATTAGCAGGATCTTTAGGTTTAAATAATTTAATTGTTTTATATGATTCTAATTCAATAAGTTTAGATGGAAATACTAATATGACATTTAATGAAAGTATTGGTGCTAAATATGAAGCTATGGGATGGCATACAGAAATTGTAAATAGTGAAGTGGATAATATAAATAGTGCCATTGAAAAAGCTAAGAAATCTAATAAACCATCATTAATTGAAGTAAGAACTAAAATAGGTGATGGGTCATTATTAGAAAATACTAATAAAGTTCATGGTAAGGTTTTAGATATAAATGATGTTGCACAATTAAAACAGAAATTAAATATTGATCCAACACCATTCTATATTGATACTGAAGCTATGAATCATTTTAAAAATAAAATCATAACTAGAAATAAAGCAATATATGATACTTGGAAGGCTAATATTGATGAATATAATTCATCAAGTAATATAAAAGAATTTGCTATTGAAGATATTAATTCAAATATAAAAATTGATTTAGATAGTTATAGTTGGAATTATAAAGAAACTGAATCAACAAGATCTAGTAATCATTATATAATGCAAGAATTATCATCTAAATTATCAAGAATAATAGGTGGTAGTGCTGATGTAGCTTCATCAACTCTTGCTTATTTAGATAATTTTCCTGATATAAGTAAAACTGATTTTTCAGGGAGAAATATTAGATATGGTGTAAGAGAACATGCTATGGGGGCTATATCAAATGGTTTAGCACTTTCTTATCTAAAACCATTTTGTTCTTGTTTCTTAGTATTTGCTGACTATTTAAAACCAGCAATGAGAATGTCTTGTTTAATGGATTTACCTGTTACCTATATATTCTCACATGATTCAATCTTGGTAGGTCAAGATGGTCCAACTCATCAACCAATAGAACAACTAGGAATGTTAAGAAGTATTCCCAATATGAAGGTATTTAGACCAGCTGATGCAAGAGAAGTAGTAGGTTGTTGGAACTATATATTAAATAATAATAAACCTGTTTCTTTAGTATTATCAAGAACTGATTTACCACTTTTAGAAAATACTAATATTTCTAATGTATCTAAAGGAGCCTATATAATAAGACAAGAAAAAGGTAAATTAAATGCTATTATTTTAGCAACCGGTAGTGAAGTTTGTATAGCTAATGCACTTGCTAATGATTTAGAAACAAAGGGATATAATATAAGAGTAGTAAGTGTTCCATGCTTAGAATTATTTAGAAGTATGGATGATACATATAAAGAATTGATTATTCCTAAAATGGTAAAAGTATTTGCAATTGAAGCAAGTAATTATGAAGGTTGGTATGAATATGTATATAATAGTAAATACATAATAAATGTTAATACCTTTGGTGCTAGTGGAACTAAAGAAGAAGTATTAGATCATATGGATTTTGATTATGAAAGTATTAAAAACAGAATAACAAAATTATTATAGAAAAACGTAAAAGTTTTTCTTTTATTATTAAATAAAATACATATAATAGTACTGGTGATAGAATGAAATTATTTATAAGTATTTTAATTAGTTTAGGTGTAGGTGGTTTAAGTGCTTTATTTACTAACAATAGTATGGATATTTACAAGAATTTGAATTTACCTTCATTTGCTCCTCCTTCTTTTATATTTCCAATTGTATGGACTATTTTATTTATCTTAATGGGTGTATCAAGTTATTTTATTTACAAAAAAAATGACAAATTAAGTAAACCAGCTTTATTTAGTTATGCAGTACAATTAATTCTTAATTTCTTTTGGACAATTATATTCTTTAATATAAGAAATTACTTATTATCTTTTATTTGGATAATACTATTAGATGTAGCAATAATAATCATGCTTATTTATTTTTATAAAGTAGATAAAAGGGCCTTTTATTTACAAATTCCTTATTTAATATGGACTTTATTCGCAACAATTTTAACATATAATATATTTATTCTTAACTAAAAAATAACTTTTAAAATAATGCTTATAATGATATAATTAATGTAGTAGAAAAAGAGGGATAGTTTATGAAACAAATTACAGTTGATGGTAATGAAGCTTGCGCAATGTCTTCATATTTATTTACAGATATAACTGGGATTTATCCGATAACCCCTTCTAGTCCAATGGCTGAAAACATAGAAAAATGGAGTAGTGAAGGAAAGAAAAACTTATTTGGAAATGTTCCTAAAATAGTAGAAATGCAAA